>CALHST010000361.1 GCA_938038825.1 uncultured Paracoccaceae bacterium
CCCATATCTTGGATCGAAATCACAGCACCCGTCTGCATCAATTCCAGCGTGGCTTCCATAAGACGCTTTTCTGTGAAGGGGTCACCAACTTGGACAGTGGGGCGTTTTTCTTCGATGGTATCATCGAATTCGGCTGAGGCCATGGTGGCACCACCAACACCATCGCGGCCGGTTTTCGCACCCAAATACACAACGGGCATACCAACGCCAGAAGCTGCCGAATAGAAAATCTTGTCCGCGTCTGCGAGGCCCGCTGCGAAGGCGTTCACAAGACAGTTGCCATTGTATGCAGGATCAAAGCGCACTTCACCGCCCGCGCAAGGCACACCAAAGCAGTTGCCATAACCGCCGACGCCTTCCACCACGCCGTTCACAAGCTGGCGGGTTTTGTGGTGCGATGGTTCCCCAAAGCTGAGAGAGTTCATCGACGCAATAGGGCGCGCGCCCATCGTGAAGACGTCACGCAGGATGCCGCCAACACCTGTGGCCGCCCCTTGATAGGGTTCGATATAAGAGGGGTGGTTGTGGCTTTCCATTTTGAAAACGACAGCTTGCCCGTCGCCAATATCCACAACACCGGCGTTTTCACCGGGGCCACAAATCACCTGCGGCCCTGTTGTGGGCAGCTTTTTCAAATGCAGCTTGGACGATTTATACGAACAATGTTCGTTCCACATGGCCGAGAAAATGCCAAGTTCCGTAAAAGTCGGTTCGCGCCCGATGATGTTAAGAATTTCGCCGTATTCATCCGGCTTCAATCCATGTGCGGCGATCAGATCTTTGGTGATGGCAGGCTCGGTCATTCTGGTCCCCAGTGTCCCGTTGGCAGAGTTTGGGCACCTCTTAACGTGCCGGGTCCAGAGGTGGAAGACCATAGGTTCCTGCATCGTACGCTTGTTTCGAACGCGGCACACCGTTCAGATCGGAAAACGCCTAACCTGCGAGGATAATGTGCTGTCTGCAAAGTGTCATTTTTGTCGATTCAGTTGGGAGCGTCGCGCAAAGGTAAACGAGGGGCATTTTGTCCTGCGCGCCGTGTCGTTTCCATCAACTTTAAAGCACAAATCTAGCGGCCAAACCGGGTGCACGTTGCGCGTCAAAGTGCCTGTTTGCAGGACGTCAAAGGTCGGTCGTATGAGCAAAATAATGACTGATTCGCACAATAACGTATCAATTTCGCACTGATTCATTACCCTTTTTGGTTGAATTTGGGTGATGAAATCGCTGAATCGTCAACTCACGCGGGAAGGTTGGGCAGTTTTTCTTGACCATAACGCGAATGTGGCTTCTTTTTGACCAGTCTCGTTTTTTTTTGAGACCTACTATTTGCTGTATTTTTTGTTTCGAGTTTTTTGGCACGTTTGTCTTATTGGTACGGAGGTAAATTTATGTTTGGAAGATTATTTGCGGTGTCCTTGGTCGCAGTAACGGGGATCTTTACGGCTTCGGCAGGTGACGCCGCAACGTTCAGCTTCGGAAACTCAGGGTCCTTTCCCACTGACAACAGCAACGGGCAAGACACACTAACCAGCGGTGTCACAGTAGATGGCGTTACACTGACGCTGTATGGATCGGTTTCCATCGTTCCGGGCGCTGTGGGCAGCACGTTTGATGCAACGGCTGATCCGAGAACGGTTATCAATCAGAACGTCGGTGCGGGGGTTTGCGGCGACAACCTGCTTGGAACTATGGGCTGTATAGGGCAGCCCCTTATCGATTCCGGCGAGATGATGATTTTCGGCTTTAGCGAAGCGGTCACCGTGGAGTCGCTAGACGTGTTCAACAACGACCAAAATGACTTCGTGGATTTTTGGTACGGCGACGCGTTGGATAGCCTGATATATTCCTATTCTGACAATTTGATTGGTCCTCCTGACAGAACACAGTTCATCGACAATCCGTCGGGTGACTTTTCTGACATTCTCTTTTTCGGCGTGTCACTGCGGCCCCAAGCGACAACGGGCGGAGGCGGTTCCGGTAACCAGCAGGATCAATTCCGCGTCGATGGGATCTCTTTCACCGTAAGAACTTTGCAAACGGTGCCGCTGCCAGCAGGGGGATTGCTTCTTCTGTCGGGCCTGATCGGTGTTGGTGCCTTGCGTCGGCGGCAGAACGCCACCCGCTGAGGATATTGCGCAAGACTGACAAACATGCGCCCGCCGCTTAACGTGGCGGGCATTTTTGCGTCTTACGTTGTAAGTCTTGCAAGCGATGACGCGTGACACTGCGACGTGTCACACATGCGCGCTTTTCTGCATGATGCTGCATTTGGTGACAAAACAGAGTTACGCGTCGAGGAACGGTTTGGACAAGGTTTCCAACGCGTTCCAAAGAAGGGTCGATTTGGCCGTATCAAGTGCGATGTCGTTTTGTTGCAAGTCGACGGTGCCAAACACATTGTGCAAATATGTCCCACGAGGGATCTCTTGCGTGGCTGCGATCAGCGCGGTTTGAGCGCCTTGTTCTTCTGAAACAAACAGACGGTTTTTGAGATCCCCCATAAGGCCGGATTTTGAACCGGCAAATCCGCTTGCGACAACGCCGGGATGAACGGCCATTGCGTTGAGATGCGGATAGCGATCATTCAACTCGCGCATCTGCCACATGTTCCCAAGTTTACTGCGTGCATAGGCCATAGGCCCCATCCTGAAATGGAAGTTCGGCGTACAATCATTGGCTATGGCGTATATGTCACCCGTGGTCATGATGATCCGTGCCTGTGGGGACAATTGACCGCGTCCAAGGAGCGTTTGATAGAGGATGTGGTGACCCAGAACATTGACGGCGCATGTTTTTTCCACACCCAGACTGTTTTGCGAATACCGATCAAACATAGCACCTGCGTTACAGATCACGATGTCGAACATGTCTTTCTGGACGATATCCAGGGCAGCCATCACCGAAGCCGGTTCCCCCAAGTCGCCAATCAAGGCCTTGGCATCAAGAGCACGCCCCGAATTTATCGAGACACCCCGTGACAGCGTCGTAACGTGGGCTCCTTTGTCCAGCAAACCGCGCGAGATGAACTCCCCAACCCCGGATTGCCCCCCAGTCACCAGGACGGACATGCCGTTCAGTTCGGGTGTTGGCGGGCAGGTGATGGTTTTGCTGCGTTGGCGCCACATAGAGGCCAAGACTCGGGGAAGGCGCCGTGTGGGTGGCCGTGTGGATTTTATCTGGAGTGTCATGGGGTGCCTCTTCGGTTTCGAAAAGGGATACGCAAAGCTGAACCGATTGGTTCAGTTTTGGATTTCGCTCACGCGCGTCTTCTGCGGCGAAAGACCCAAACCACCGAAACGGCGTTTTATGTGACCGCGCATATGAGGTGGTCAATGAATTCATCAATGCGGTCCAAAACGTCCGCGCTATGGGCCGCAAAGAAATCCGGCCCTGTTGGACTTTGTCTTATCGGTCGTTTTGCTTGCCCCCCGCAGTGGCAGCGGCAGCTTCGGCTTGGGCGGCGTCAGCGGCGGATGTGGCCGCGGCGGAAATGGCGGCTTTGTCCTCTTCAGTGAGGGACTCCCGGCCTTCCATACTGGGCAGGGCGACGCGGACTTCCCGGCGGGCAAAGTCGATGTTGTTTTCACCGAAGGCGGCAGAGACGCGATTAAAGATCTCTTTGCGGATCATGAATTGCTTGCCCGGCTTGGCCATAAACTTGCCCCGGATCACCATGCCCACATCGTCGATTTCCAACACGCCCTGTGATTTAAAGGGCTGCAGGAAGTCTTGCCCCAAATCCGGGTGATCCAACATATCCGCGCCGATCTTTTTGAAGATCTTTTTGACTTTGTTGGGGTCCGTGTCGAAAGGCACGGTAAAGCGCAGCTTCATGATCACCCAATCGCGCGAATAATTGGTGATTTTGGGGATCTCGCCATAGGGAATGGTGTGCACGGGGCCTTTGTGGTGGCGCAACTGCATGGAGCGGATCGAGATTTTCTCGACAGTGCCAAAGGTGCCTTCGATTTCCACATATTCGCCTGTGCGAAAGGCGTCATCCACAAGGAAGAAGATGCCCGACACGACATCGGTCACCAGCTTTTGCGCTCCAAAACCAATGGCCAGACCAACGATACCAGCACCAGCAAGCAGCGGGGTTGTGTCCACACCAATGTTCGACAGGCCCAGCAGCAGGAACAGCACAACGATGGCCACACGGCTGGTGGCCAGCACCAAAGGCAGGACCGTGGACAGGCGAGAGCCCCCCGTGCCGCCGCCATCGCCGCCAAAATCCGCGTTTTCGGGATCATAACCCGCAGCGGTCATTTCGGCGGCAAGCTTACGGTTGATGTAAAGCGAGACGATTTCATAAATCAGATAGCCGATCGAAATGATCATCATGAATTCGATCAACCGCGCGGCAAGCTGTGCGCCAATCCCGGCGGTGGCAATCGAAGACGGGGTCATGCCCCAGAATTGGCCGACCGTGATCAGCACCAGACCAAAGACGATCACGCGGCCAATGCGGATATAGCTGCGCTTGGTGGCGTGATAGGCGCGCTCGGCCACCGGGCCTTCGCCCATCATCGGGGGGACCAAATGGCTGACCAGCCCGCGAATGGTGGTGTCCATCAGCGGGGCGAACATCAACAAGGCCATGGTTTTGTAATGCGGTGCGGATCGCAGCAGTTCAAAGTTGCCATAGCTGACAACGACATTCACAACCCACCATGTGCCAACTGTTACGGCGATCCCGAAAAAGGGGAAGAAACGCGCGACGCGATCTTCCATTGGGGTGACGTCTTCTTTGCCGCGCATCATGTCATAAAACGGCTTGCGATAGCGCCAGATCAGGATAGCAAGATACAGGTGCACAATCCCGTTTAGCCAAAAGCCCAAACGCGTTTCGCCCAACGGCACACCGTTCAAGGCGTTAAACTGGATGATGACCTGGGATCCGCCAATGATCAGGGCCAGGATCACGTTGTGAAAGACCGTCGCCCGTGCGGTTTGATCCGTTGCATTCACCAGCCGATAGGCAGGGTTGTCCGGTGCCATGACAAAACGACCAATGGCCCAGGCAATGCGGGGGAAACCGATCAGCCAAGGCCCAATCAGCGAAGAATAGACCAGCATGTCAGGCGGCATCACAATGCGCGACAGGATCGCAGCCGCAACGATAAACACGCCCACGCCCAGGATATCGCGGCACAGACGCTTGAACAGAACGCTCAGAGTCTGCCGCAGGTTTTTACCCTCGGTCGGCATGTCGGCCATGGTGTGCCACTTGCGGGTGAACTGATGAAAGACGAACTCGGCCGCGAGGGCCACAATGATCACCCCAAGAAACAGGCCCAGAAAGGTCAGGATGCCTGAAACGCCAAACGTATCGAAGAAGTTGGAAAACGCTTTGGACTGACCCGACACCAGCAAGGGAAGTTTTTGAACCGGCACAATGACTGATTGGGCCGCACCTGTGGTAAGATGATAAAAGAAGTCCGAAACACCGCCACTGTCATTGGCCAAATTTTCGGCCTTGGTTCCCAGCTGCTCAAGCAGGATGTCGCGCACTTGGCCGTCGGACAGACGAGACACAAGTGCTTCGGCTTCGGATTCCGTCAACGGGGTATCCAGATCCACAGTCTCTTCAGCGCTGGAGCCGCTGTCTAGTGACATCAAGGATTGGGCGTGAATGGGAGAAACCCCGAGACTGGCCCACAGGCACAACAACGCTGTCGCTAGAATCATACGCATAGTGGCGTCCCCCGTGACGTTTTTCCTGCAGCATGGTCTAGGCGCACGAGCGCAGCAAGACATAGCACAAGGATGAATGCGATAAACGTGGGCAAACCGAAAAGAAACGCGCACATTTATGAGGCGCAAAAAAAAGGCCGAGCATAAGGCTCGGCCTAGTCCAACAGGGAGGTTGAAGAAGAGATCGCCTAAACGTTCATCGCCTTCACGTTAGGAATTAGGCATCAAGGTGCGTCCATTCAAGGAAAAAAATGTCCCAATTTAGGAATGCCTGTTATGCAATAGGCGCATAGCCTAATTTTTGTGCAACTCGCGTGCCTGAAGACGGTATGTGCGGATCTCGTCCTGAACAAAGTCGCGGAAGGCATGGACACGCTTGGAATGGCGCAATTCTTCGGGGTAGGCGAGAAAGACGGGCACTTCTGCAGATTGGGTGTCAGGCAAGACTTGGCGCAAATTGCTGTATTCCAGGGCGACATAGTCGGGCAGAGTACCGATCCCCAGATCATGCAGGACGGATTGTGATACCCCGTAATAGTTGTTCACGGTCAGCAAAGAGCCGATTTCGTATGTCATCAAGTGCTGCGTCAGGCTGAGACCAGCAGAGACTTGCGGCGAATCCGTACTTTGACAGATGAGACGGTGGTTGTGCAGATCATCGGTGCTAAGCGGGGTGCCATGCTTGGCCAGATACGTGTCGGTGGCAAACAAGGCCATGCGCACGGACATCAATCGTTTGCGCACCAGATCTGCTTGGCTGGGTTCTTTCATGCGAATGGCAACGTCCGCTTCGCGCATGGGCAAGTCCAACACCCGTTCTTCCAGCATCAGATCCACCTTCAGATCCGGATACTTGTCATACAGCTTTTGTAGCCGCGGCGCGAGCCACAGAGACCCAAAGCCCGTTGTTGTGGTAACCCGTAATTCACCAAAGACTTCCTCTTCGCTGTCTTTGATGCGGGCAGCAGCAGTATCAAGGCGCCGGTTCATGGCAGAGGTCGCATCAAACAACAATTCGCCTTGTTCCGTCAGAATCAGTCCCCGCGCGTGACGGTGAAACAATGTGGTGTTGAGCTGCTCTTCCAGCGCGCGAATCTGCCGTGACACGGCGGATTGCGACAGATTCAGCCGGTCACCCGCATGGGTTAGACTGCCCGCGTCCGCAACCGCGTGAAATATTCGAAGCTTGTCCCAGTCCATATCCGCAACTTTCCTGTGCCCACGTCGTCTTATAAGTTATTTTTGCTATCGGTACCGTTAACTAAGGGGTGTACACAATTATTTTCCTAGTAAGGTCAGTAATTGTGACCTACATTCCTATCAATTCATGACACACTGATCCGAGCAGGGAGGTGCCCAGATGAGCGAGCCAAAGGTAAGTCTGAACGACCGGTATGATTTAGAAAAGTCTCCGGTGCTGTTAAATGGCACGCAGGCACTTGTTCGCCTGATGTTGATGCAAAAGGCGCGCGATAAGGCAGCGGGTATTAATACGGCAGGTCTGGTGACGGGATATCGGGGGTCGCCGTTGGGGGCTGTTGATTTTCAGATGACCCGCGCAGCCAAACAGTTGGCAGCCTCTGACATCACGTTTCAACCCGGTCTGAACGAAGACCTTGCTGTTACGGCCATCTGGGGCGCGCAACAGGCCGAACTGCGCGGCGAAGGCAAGTTCGATGGGGTCTTTGGGCTGTGGTACGGAAAAGGGCCCGGTGTTGATCGGTCGGGGGATGCATTCCGCCATGCCAATATGGCAGGCAGTTCCAAGAATGGCGGTGTGTTGGTTGCGATGGGGGATGACCACACGGGCGAAAGTTCCACAGTGTTGCATCAATCCGAATGGGCCCTGATTGACGCCTATCTGCCAATTATCTCACCCGCTGGTGTGCAGGAGATTCTGGATTACGGACAATACGGCTATGCGCTCTCGCGGTTTTCGGGGTTGTGGGTTGGTCTGAAGACGATG
Source organism: uncultured Paracoccaceae bacterium (assembly GCA_938038825.1). Classification (GTDB taxonomy): domain Bacteria; phylum Pseudomonadota; class Alphaproteobacteria; order Rhodobacterales; family Rhodobacteraceae; genus Aliishimia. The sequence continues at coordinate 7,664 of CALHST010000361.1, forward strand.
AAGGACACGATCGAAGCCACGGCTGTGGTGGAAACGGGATTGGAGCGCGTATCCCTGACCGCGCCCGATTACCCAATGCCGGACGGGGGGCTAAACATCCGCCTTGTGGATGATCGCCACGAACAGGAAGAGCGGTTGATTAAATCCAAACGCTTTGCGGCAGAGGCGTTCAGCCATGCCAATAAGATGGACAAGCGTATGTGGGGCAAACCCGGTGCCAAGATCGGCCTCGTGGCGGCAGGCAAGAACTGGCTGGATCTGCTGCATGCGATGTCCTTGCTGAATATTGACGAAAACGAAGCAGAACGGCTTGGGATCACCTTATACAAAGTGGGGCAGACGTTCCCGCTCGATATGAAGGGGTTTCATGATTGGGCCGAAGGGCTGGATCTGATTATTTGCGTCGAAGAAAAGCGCAAATTGATTGAGGTGCAGATCAAAGAAGCCATCTTTGATGATCGGCGTGGGCGGCGCGTTTATGGGTGGTACAAAGGCGGCGCTGGGCAATTGCACCGCGAAGAGTTGTTTCCAACCCATGGCGATCTGAACCCACACTGGATTGCGCAAAAGCTGGGAGAGATCCTGCTGGAAGAGGGGCGCAACGCAGATGGGATCCGCGCGGGGCTGAATGCGCTGGATGAAGCACGCCGGGCTGACAATGCCGAAGAGATCGCCGCACGGATCCCGTATTTCTGTTCGGGCTGTCCGCATAACTCATCCACCAAGGTTCCTGATGGGTCACGGGCATATGCGGGGATTGGCTGTCATTTCATGGTGCAGTGGATGGATCGCGACACGTTGGGCTTTACCCATATGGGGGCCGAAGGCGCGAACTGGATTGGCGAGGCCCCGTTTTCCAACCGGGCGCATGTGTTCCAGAACCTTGGCGACGGCACCTATAACCACTCTGGTGTTCTTGCGATCCGGGCCGCTTTGGCGGCTGACACCACAATGACCTACAAGATCCTCTACAATGACGCGGTCGCCATGACCGGCGGGCAGGGCAATGACGGCAACATGTCGCCTTACCGCGTGGTGGATGAGGTCCGCGCGATGGGCTGTCAGAATGTGGCGGTTGTGTATGATGACAAAGAAGACGTGGATCTTTCAAAGCTGCCCGCAGGGATAAAAGCGCATGGGCGCGACCATTTGCAAAGCGTGCAGGAAGATTTCGCCAAGATCGAAGGCGTGTCGGTGATTGTCTATATTCAGACCTGCGCCGCGGAAAAGCGGCGTCGGCGCAAGCGGGGCACGTTCCCCGACCCGGATCGGCGTGTGTTCATCAATTCGGATGTCTGTGAAGGCTGCGGCGATTGTGGTGTGCAATCCAATTGCGTGTCGATTGTGCCCAAGGAAACAGAACTGGGGCGCAAGCGGGCGATTGATCAATCCAGCTGCAACAAGGATTTTTCCTGCCTCAAAGGGTTTTGCCCGTCTTTCGTCACGCTCGAAGGGGCCACAGTCAAGAAACAGGCCACGGCAGAGCTGACCTTGCCGGATCTGCCAGAGCCCACATTGCCCACCATCAACGGGACATGGAACATTGTTGTCACCGGTGTGGGCGGAACGGGTGTTGTGACCATTGGTGCAGTGCTGGCCCAAGCGGCCCAAATTGATGGC
>CALHST010000362.1 GCA_938038825.1 uncultured Paracoccaceae bacterium
CTGCGGTTCAATGACATCGAATACATCAACAGTGGCGCGCATCGTGGTCTCTTGCTGTCATACACTTTTGTGGACGTGGAACAGGAATGTTACCGTTCGCGTGTGAGCTGGCTGGCCCTGCCGGACACTGTAACCTCTATCCGCGACGCGGAATTTGGTCCTGACGACTGGGAAATCGCTTATGACAGCGATCCCTGTCTCGAATTCAACGAAAGCGCGGAACTGATGGTGGCCTATACGGCAGGCGGCCGGATTGGTTTCAAGGCGCCCAACTTGGTGTATCTCGGCAATGGGGATTATCATCGCGAAGGAATTTACCGGCCGGATTCAGGGATCCAGGACGACAACAGTGACTACGGCAAGGTTGTGGAAATCAACCTGGACACCCGGACATCGCGCCATGTCTCCAAAGGGCACCGCAATCTGCAGGGGATGGTCGTAACGCGCGAAGGCGAAATCTGGACAACAGAACATGGCTTGCGTGGCGGGGATGAGTTGAACCAGATTGTTGAAGGCGAAAACTATGGCTGGCCCATCGAAGACATGGGCACATTGTACAGCGGTGTCCCTCAGGACAGCCCCAGCGGCCCGGGCCGTCACACCACGTATAAAGCACCCGTCTTTGCATGGGTTCCCTCTGCGGCGGTGTCATCTGTAACCCAGATTGACGGCTTCCATGATGCGTGGGACGGCGACTTGTTGGTGTCATCTTTGAAGAACCGCACCCTGTACCGCATACGTGTACATGGGGATCGGCTTGTGTCCATGGAACCAATTCCCGTGGGATTCCGCACCCGGGATGTGATGCAATGGGGCCCGGATCGGATCGCCATGTGGATGGATCTGAACGAAGTGGTTGTCTTTGAAATCGAAGAGCGCACGAACCCTCTGGTTGGCATGACAGACCGGCTTATTGCAGATGGTATGAATGCGGATTTGGCAGAGCGCGCAACGCAAACGCTGAGTGCATGTAATGAATGCCATTCCTATGAATCTGACATTCACGGCGCAGGCCCGTCTTTGGCAGGTGTTGTGGGTCGCGCCCCGGCAAGTACGGCCTTTAATGGGTATTCCGATGGGCTTCTCAGCCAGTCTGGAACCTGGAATGAAGAACGTCTTGCGACCTATCTGACAGAACCCGAAGCAGTTGTCGAAGGCACCTTAATGACAGGTTTGGGGGTGGGTGACGCTGAATTGGCCGGCGCAGTCGCCAAGGCGCTTAGCACAATCATTTACAAACCCAGATAACATATGTGGTGTCGCAAGGACGCATGCGCGCCTCGCGACACCATCTGATCAGGCTTTGGTCACATGGGTCATTGGCAATCCGCGCGCTGCAATCGCGTTGCGGGTATCAACAACCGGGCATCCCAGATCCAACAACGCCGCATAATCAATTGCATCGTGATCTGTTGCAATCAGAACCGCGTCAAACCCGGCCTGCGCAACATCCTGCGGATCAAACGCAGCACGTGACTGATATTGGCCATACTCCCGCATCGGCGGCAATGTCGGCACATGGGGGTCCAGAAATTCGACAGTGGCCCCGACTTCTTCGATCAATTGCATCAGCCGCATAGAGGGGCTTTCACGCATGTCCGAGATGTTTTTCTTATAGGCGATGCCCACAAGCAGGATTTTCGCCCCATTCAGACCCCGCCCGGTGCTGGCATCCAAAGCTGCGCGCAGCCGGTCCACAACACGGTGTGGCATGGCTGTGTTGATTTCACCTGCCAATTCAATAAAGCGCGTTGGCACTTCAAATTCCCGCGCCCGCCAGGTCAGGTAAAACGGATCAATGGGGATACAGTGCCCGCCCAATCCCGGACCGGGATAAAACGGCATATACCCAAAGGGCTTGGTGGCCGCCCCTGCAACCACATCCCACACGTCAATATCCATGGCCTCATAGATAATCTTCAGCTCATTCACGAGCGCGATATTCACAGAGCGGAAAATATTTTCCGTGATTTTCACCGCTTCCGCCGTGGCCGTGTCCCGGACACGCACAGCCGTTTCGACGATGGCATCATACAATGCCTCCATCAATGCGCCTGCGTCTTCGCCGTCGCCAGCCACGATCTTTGGGATTGTCTTGGTGCGGTATGTCGCATTTCCGGGATCTTCACGCTCTGGCGAAAAGCCCACAAAGAAATCGGTGCCAGCTTTTTGTCCCAGACTTTCCAGAATAGGGGTCAGAACCTCTTTGGTGGTGCCGGGCCATGTTGTGGATTCCAGCGCAACCAATGTGCCCGGCGTCATGTGCTGGGCAATCGTATGTGCGGTCTTTTCCACAAAAGACAGATCCGGTTCACGTTGGCGCGTCAGCGGCGTTGGAACACAGATCAAAATCGCATCCATATCCGCCAGGTTTGCGAAATCCGTGGTCCAGGAAAACTGATCTGTCACAGTCGCCAGATCTGCTTCTGAAACGGCTTCGATGTAGCTTTCTTTGGCATCCAGACGCGCCATCTTGGACGCATCTACATCAAATCCTGTGACAGGAAATCCGGCTTTGGCTGCGGTTACAGCCAGGGGTAAGCCCACATATCCCAATCCGATCACGCCGATCCGTGCAGTCCGCTCTTCAATTGCGTGCATGAGAGTCTGGGCAGGCCCAGCTAAATTGGACGTCATAGCCTGTAAAATCCTTTTTGCTTTAGTGCGCCTGCTCTTGTTGCAAAAAAGTGACCAGAGTGTGGCATTTCCCTTATCCTTCTGTGCCTCAAGACCGACTTGGAGTAAGCACTGCTCTGCCGCATAATAGACGCCTTAGCAAGGAGATCGAATACCGTGTCAGAAACTGCTGATCCGCGTGCCTTTCTGGTAGTATCCCCCGGGCGTAATGAAGCGAAATTCATGCGCCGCACGTTGGACAGTATGGTGGCCCAAACGCTGCGCCCCACATTGTGGGTCATTGTGGATGATGGCTCGACCGATGAAAGCCCGGAAATTCTGGCGGAATATACGGCCAAGCATGATTGGATTCGGGTCATCCGACGCGAAGATCGCGGGCATCGCGCCGTGGGCCCCGGTGTTATTGATGCCTTTTATGCCGGCTGGGACACCATTGATCCCAAAGACTATACCTATATTTGCAAACTGGATCTCGATCTGGATCTGCCCACTGGATATTTCGAAGGCTTGATCCACGAAATGGAAGCAGACCCGCGGCTCGGGACCTGCTCGGGCAAGGCCTATTATTTTGACAACACAGGCGCCAAGGTCTGGGAACGCATGGGCGACGAGATGTCTGTGGGGGCCTCGAAGTTCTATCGCCGGACTTGCTTTGAGACCATTGGTGGGTTTGTCCGCGAAGTGATGTGGGATGGGCTTGATTGTCATATGGTGCGATGGCACGGCTGGCGGGCTCGGGCGTTTCCCGGCGATGCGCTGGCCTTTGAACATCTGCGCCCCATGGGATCAAGCCAAGCGGGCATTCATACCGGGCGACGCCGCCACGGTGCGGGGCAATGGTTCATGGGGTCTGATCCCCTTTATTTTACGGCCACAGCGTTGTGGAAGATGGCCCATCCGCCTTATATCACGGGCGGTTTGGCGTCTTTGCAGGGGTTCTTCGGGGCCTGGCTGAAAGGCAACAAACAATATGACGACCCGGAATTGCGGGCCTATATCCGGCGTTATCAGCGCCGCACCTTGTTGGGTGGCAAAACAAAAGCCGTTGCGATGGCCGAAGCCGAGCGTGCAGACCGCGCCCCGCGCGCGGTCGCCTAATCCCGGCGCGGTGTCGTCAGATGCGCCGTTTCATTCTGGGCCTGTGTGTGGGCACGCTTTGTGCCTTGGGCATCACATATCTGAGACCGCAGACCCCCGCGCCCCGAACAGACACCGTCACCTGCCGGCCCAGCAATCCTGTGCAATATGTGGCGCATCACGGCACCCCTGCCGTTCTGCTGTTTGGCAACAGTCTGCTGTTTGATCATGACTGGCAACTGACCCAGGCCACCGCCATCAATTGCGCGCGACAAGGGCTGACAGCACGGGCCGCGCAAGACCTTGTAGATCACCTGCCTCCGTTGACACCGCACACCATTGTGATGGGGTTTGGATCCGTTGAACTGCAACGCGCTGAGCACAGCGTGTCTGACTTCCAGACAACCATGACCACACTTCTCAGCACAATACGCCAGCGCTGGCCCACGCCACACATCGTGCTGGTGTCCATACCCGAAGCAGGACCACACACACCCGAAGCTGTCGCCTTTAATGATATGCTGCGAGACCTGACAGACACGCAACCGGATCTGCAATTCCTGGATTTAACCACTTTGCCTGTATCAAAACAGGCGCTGCTTTATGATGGTGTGCATTTGACCCGACCCGTTTATATGGTCCTGCAAACCGCTTTGGATCAGTCTCTGGCGCGGTGATGGATAACATATATAGATAGTGCCTCTTGTGATACGTATTGAAAGCTTCCCGATCATGACCCGAATTCAGAGACCCCCAAACGCATGACCAGTTCACACAACACCCCCACACGGGGTTATCGGCGGGATATCGACGGATTACGGGCCATCGCGATCCTCCCTGTGGTTTTATACCATTACGGTCTGTCCGGGTTTTCCGGCGGCTTCGTTGGGGTTGATGTCTTCTTTGTTATTTCCGGCTTCCTGATTGGCGGGTTGCTTTGGGCCGAACTGAATGAGACCGGGCGCATCCGGTTGCTGCCCTTTTTCGGACGTCGCATCCGGCGTCTGGCCCCGGCCTATCTGGCCATGGCTGTGGCCACCTCGATTGCCGCTTGGTTCATCCTGATGCCGTTTGATTTCCGCGAGTTCGGACAGGAACTGGTCGCCGCAACTGTGTATCTGGCCAATGTGCATTTCTTCCGCGAGGCGGGGTATTTTGACACGGCAAGTGATCAAAAACTGCTGCTGCACACATGGTCTTTGTCCGTGGAAGAACAATTCTATCTGTTTGTGCCCGTCTTCATGCTTTTGCTGGCCCGGCTGCGGCGCATTTTGCCCATCCTGCTTGTAGGACTCGGTGTTCTGTCTTTTGTCGCCTGCCTTGCCCTGATGCAGTTGTCGCCAACAGCGGCCTTCTATCTGTTCCCCTTTCGCGCCTGGGAAATGATGGCCGGTGTGGTTCTGGCCATCTGGGGGCAACAACGCCAAACCAATTGGGACATCCACCCTGCCCTCAGCTGGGTTGGGCTTGGGTTGATCGCTGTGGCTGTGTTTACCTTTCAGGCGGGGGATCACTTTCCCGGGCTTTGGGCTCTTGCCCCTGTGGTGGGCACTGTTCTGATCTTGCTGAATGGGCGGCAAGACAATCCCATCAATCAGCTTCTCAGCAGCGCACCTTTTCTGTTTTTCGGATTGATTTCCTATTCCTTGTATCTGTGGCACTGGCCCATGGTCACATTGCTGAAATATTACCTTGGGGTCACACAGCTGGATCTTGGCATGATTGCTGTGCTTCTTGGTGTGTCCATAGGGGTGGCCTGGTTATCTTATAAACTGGTGGAAACCCCCATCCGCAAAGGCGCCCTGCCCCAGTGGCGCTTGCCTGTCGGCTATGCGCTGGCCTCTGCGGGTGTGATCGGTGCCGCCCTCAGTTTTGCCTTTTCAGATGGACGCCCGGAACGCTTCGCCCCCGAGGCCCGCCCCTTTATTGCGGCAGCCCGCGATTTCCATAGAAACTTCACACGCTGCAGCACACCCTCTGACGGCCCCTGGGCCGGGATTGAGATCTGTGCAATTGGCCCGGATGGCCCCCCCGAAGTGCTTGTCTGGGGCGACAGCCATGCGCGCGCCTTTAAGGGTGGTGTCGATCAGGCCGCATCCGATGCCGGCGTGCCGGGTCTGTTGATCTGGCGCGGTGGCTGCCCCCCCTTGCTGGGTGTGATGAAAGATGAACGCGTCTCGACACTGGCCGAAGAACAGGCCTGTGCCCAATCTGGCGATCTGGTGCAAACAGGTCTTGCCCAGACGCCCTCTATTCACTCTGTCCTGCTGATTGGTCGTTGGGCCTATTATGCAGAAGGTGTCGGGGTTGGGATTGATGACCATAATTGGGTCACGCTTTCCTCTACAGACGGAACCCCCGCGCCCGATCAGAAAACACTGTTTTCCACGGCCCTGTCCCAAACCGTACAGACATTGGACACAGCAACAGACCGAGTGTTTGTGCTGCGCCAAATGCCGGAAATGGCCCTGTTTCGCGCCCGCAATGCCGCGCGTGACGTGGCCTATGGACACCAATCCGCAGACACGCTGCTCGCAACACAAGGTCGCATTGACCGAAATCAGGTGCAAACCACGCGCAGCGCCGCTGCAGATGCCGCTGTGCGCGCGGCGGTCACACCTGAGCATATGATTGATCTGTGGGATCAGATCTGCACAGAGACGGAATGCTCCATGCAGTCGGGCAATGATTTGCTGTATTATGACAATAACCATGTGTCAGATACCGGTGCGCGCCTGTTGCGGGATGGGTTCGCATCTGTGTTCACAAAGGACTGATCCAGTGCAAACACTCACAATAGAGGCCGCACAAGCACAGTCCTGGGATGTGATCGTGATCGGTGCCGGTCTTGGGGGCGGTCTGCTGGGACGGCGTCTGACAGAACAGGGCCTTTCGGTGCTGTTTGTGGAACATGGTGTGGCCGGCCCTGATGCAGAACAACAGATTTATCTGGGCGAAATCCGCCATCCCGAAGCCCGCCGCATTCGAGGGTTATGGCCCGGCAAGGTCGAGGCCCATCTCAACGGGGTCGCAACACAGTTTCATGGCTCTTTCGGGGCCGGTGTTGGGGGGTCCTCTGTCTTTTACGCAGCCGCGCTGGAACGGCCTGAACGCCATGATCTGGATGAGGATCCAACCCTGCCGCACCCAACCGGGGGCTGGCCTGTCGGGTATGATGCGTTCCTGCCTTATTATGCGCTGGCCACAGATTGGCTGAGCTTGCGCGGCACCCCGGATCCTTTGTCAGACACACCCAATCCCAATTTACGTGATCCTTTGCCAATGACCTCGGCTGATGCGGATATGATGGCGCATATGGAACACAAAGGGCTTCATCCCTATCGGTTGCATCTGGCTGTGCGTTATGCGGACCATTGCCGCAAATGCTTTGGTGCCAAATGCCCCTGGCACTGCAAAATGGATGGACGCTCTGCCGGGGTGGTCCCGGCCTTGGCCACGGGGCGTGCAGGTCTGCTGACTGAATGTGCTGTGGCGGAAATTCTGGAAGATGGCACAGGGGTCACGGGCATCCGCCTGAAAGAGGGCAACACAATCCTGCGGGCACGCGCCTATGCATTATGTGCGGGAACGCTGGGTTCGGCGCGGCTGCTCTTGGCGTCAAAGAGCCACAATCCGGCAGGATGCGCCAACTCAAGCGATTGGGTCGGGCGCGGCTTGATGTTTCATTTGAACGAAGTCTTGCTGATCTGGCCCCGCCGCAAGTCAAAAACCGCCCCCGAATTCGGGAAATCCATTTCCTTGCGGGATTTCTATAGCAGCAAGGGCCAACGTTTTGGTCTTGTGCAATCCATGGGATTGGATGCGGGCCATGGCAATATCATGCGCTATCTGTCCCAGATCTATGATCAGTCCATCCTGCGCCGCTTTGAGCGGCCCCGTAAATTGCTGCATATCCCGGCCATGCTGGCCAGCAGACTGTTTGGCAAAGCCGCTATCTTTGTCGGCATCATCGAAGATTTCGCCTATCCTGAAAATCGCGTGGTCCTGCATCCGGACAATCCCGAAATGCCCTGCTTTCACTATACCTATCACCCCGAACTTCTGCAGCGACGCAAAGCGTTCCGGCGTACCTTTTCACGCGCCTTTCGCGGACAACGCCGGTTCATGGCCACCATTCAGCCAACCCTCAATTATGGACACCCCGTAGGCAGCCTGCGGTTTGGCACCGATCCCACCACATCTGTGCTGCGCCCGGACTGCCGCACCCATGATCTGAACAATCTATATGTGGCGGATGCGTCTTTCATGCCCAGTTCCCTGGGTGTTAACCCCAGCCTGACCATTGCGGCCAACGCCTTGCGCGTTGCAGACCATATGGTTGCGGCTTTGACACAAAAGGCAGGCCCTGATGGCACCTGAACCAGATCCAACCCCACAGATCGCTTTGGTCACTGGCGCAGGTCGCGGCCTGGGGCGCGCCTTGTGCCTTGAACTGGCCTCCCGCGATATGACCGTTGTCGCTTTGGGGCGCAAACACAGTGATCTTGAAACACTGGCCAATGCAGCCCCGACAGGCACCATCGTGCCGGTCATCGCGGATGTGGCAGACCCTGAGAGTGTCAAAGCCGCGTTTCGCCAGACTGCAGAGACCGTTGGCCCTGTGGATACCCTGATCAACAACGCCGCGATCTATCCGCATCGGGACTTTCTGGATGAAACACCTGAAAGCTTTGCCCAGACAGTGTCCGTTAATCTCTTTGGGATCAGCACCTGTTCTATGTGCGCTTTGGATCAGATGACCCAAACCGGGTTTGGCCGGATCATCAATGTGGTGTCTTTTGCGGATGTGCGCCCGGCGCATTTGTCCTCGGCCTATTCCGTGTCCAAGGGGGCGGCCCGTATTCTCACGCGCGCGATGGTGGCCGATCTGGGGGATCGCTTTCCCAATATTGTCATCAGTGATTGGGTGCCGGGTGCTTTGAAAACCGAAATGGGCGTCCCCGATGGGCACGACGTCGAAACGGCTGCACGCTGGGGGGCTGCCTTCGCCCTGTGGCGGGACCCATCCCTGAACGGAAGTACCTTTTTCGAAAACCGGGAACATCTGGCCTCTGTGTCTTTCAAACGCCGATTGCTGAACCGCATAACGGGTCAGCGTGTCACAGCCCGGACCTTGCCAGAGTAATCCGACCTGTCAGCGGCGCTTAACTATACGATCTTGGGGCGGGGATCAGCCTGGCGCGTACATCCTGCACAATCTGCTGTGCAAGCGCCTCGACAGAGGTGCCCTGGGCCGAAAAGCCCCCTTGGCGCCGACCAGGAGACCAGGTCAGCCGCACCACAACAGACACATCCATAACGCCTGCCCCGGTCTTGGATTGCTTGATGTGAATAAGATCCAGATGCGCAGAATCCTCTGGCAAGGCCACGTCCTGCAAGGCCGCACGCAAAAATGCTTCAAGAGTGACCTCGCGCGCATCTAGGCGAAAAGACGCCGATGCGGGCACCAGGGACATCAGGGCACAGGCGCCAAACTGGCGGCGCGTCAAGCGGACAAAAGAGTGATCCATACGCCTGATTAGCACTGACCCTGCTCAAAGAATAGCCTCGTCACGTCACACCGGGAAAAGACTGCAATAAAGGCCTATCTGTGTTCTTGCGCCACTATATGTGGCCAGCAAGAACCTGCTGAGCACAGCCTGCAATACGGCGACCTTCCGCACGTAAATCCCGAAAATTTCCCGATGGATTGCAGCTCCTCAGGCGACACGCTTTACGAGCAAGGACTGAAATTCTCCAAGAAAACAACCAACTTTCGCCACACTAATTATCAAAGAATTTACGGCAACAGTTCTAAGTCTTCCGCGTGTTTTGTTTCGAGTGTGCAGGTTTCTGGGAAATTGGGACTGAGATGTGTCGTTGGCGTGCCTGGTACTTCGGAGCGTGAGCGAATTAACAAGGGACCTGAGCATGGAAAACCTATCTTTGACGGTGGGCACGTTACTAAAGTACTTTTTCAAGACTGCACCTCTGATCGATACCACCGTCGACAATCCAGAGATCGTTGCGGCCGTAGAATTACAGAATCTCTTGGAGTCTTTGAGCGAGGCCGAGAAAGCCGCGCTGCAGGGCCAAGATGATTTAACAGCCGAAGAAATTCGGGCTGTTCTGGAAACACAAGCCATCATCCAGCAGCTGCAGGAAGACGAAACACTGCACGAAGAGCGGATGGAAGAGCTGTCTCAGGATTTCGCGCAATTGCTGAATGACCTGCGCGCCGCAGAAAACGGGACCGTGCGTTCCGTGGCCAGCGATGTTGCGCAGTCCGCACAGGCTCAAGAAACAGACAATGCCCCGGCAGACGCCCCCTTGGTGAGTGACGCCGATAATACGGCGCAAGACGCAGGTGATACCAGAACACCTGTTGCAGGCTCAAACCCACGCCCCTTTGACGGGGCGTCCACACAAGTACAAACCAGCAGCAACACGTCCATTATTCCCACTCCCAGTATCGACAATATTCGTGTGGCGGGTCTGGAATCCGCGCGCGCCCCTGTGTCCGGCGCAGGATCGTCTGCTGCAAGATCCAGTGGATCAAACGCATCAACAACAGACACGTCACCCTCTTTGGATTCGATTGTGGCCACTCAGTTCACGGAACAAGAGCCTGTTAACACAGCCTCTGTTGCCACACCCGCCCCAGCGGTCACACAAGCCCCCGCCCAAATGGACCAAGGCACGGATACGCGCAATATCATCGTGGATCCGACCCCAACACCGGATCACACCGCAGACAATACAGATCATGGTGCGGCTCAAGACCCAGCGCCTGTTGCCGCACTAGACAACGGCTTCCCTGTCATAGCACCGCAGCCAGACCCTGACCAAGGCGCCCAGGACGATGGGCAACACGGGCAAGATGGCGGACATGCCCATGGGGGGGATGACACCCTGCAAGGCGGCGCAGAAGATCCAACGCCAGATGTCCCTGCAGACAACGGCACCCCTGACGTGGACCCCCAGCCAGACCCTGACCAAGGGACCCAGGGCGATGGGCAACACGGACAGGACGGCGGACACGCCCATGGGGGGGATGACACCCTGCAAGGCGGCGCAGAAGATCCAACGCCAGATGTTCCTGTAGACAACGGCGCCCCTGACGGAGACCCTCAGCCGGACCCAGATCAAGGCGCCCATGACG
>CALHST010000363.1 GCA_938038825.1 uncultured Paracoccaceae bacterium
AGGGCCGGATCACAATTGGCGGTGATCGCATCGAAGAATTGCTGAAATTCCTGATCTTGAACCGCAAACTTGGCAGAATGCCGATCTGGGTGCGGGCGCTGACCCGGGGCCTCTTTCTTGCCAAAAGGTTCCTGCAACAAAATGCACCTGCCGCTGCGCGCCAGAATGTTGCGCATCACTATGATCTGTCAGACGATTTATACCGGGTCTTTCTGGATGACGATATGCAATACAGCTGCGCATATTTCCAACGGGATGACATGACCCTTGAGGAAGCGCAGGCAGCCAAGAAGAAGTACATCGCTGACAAGCTTCTTCTTAAGCCTGACGTGCATGTTTTGGACATCGGGTGCGGATGGGGCGGCATGGCCATCACATTGGCCAAAGATTACGGTGTGCGCGTAACAGGCGTCACGTTGTCCGAAAACCAGCACGCGACAGCGCAAAAACGCGCCCAAGCAGCCGGTGTCGCGGACAAGGTGACGTTCCTTTTGAAAGATTACCGGCATTTGGACGAAAAATTTGACAGGATCGTTTCAGTCGGCATGTTCGAGCATGTCGGCGTGCCCAATTACAGCGAATACTTCAACAAAATAGAAGACCTGTTGGATGCTGATGGAATCGCACTTGTGCACACCATCGGTCGTTCGGCACCGCCGATGGCAGCGTCTCCGTGGATTCACAAATACATCTTCCCAGGCGGGTATGTGCCGTCCTTAAGCGAGATTGCAAAACCGCTGGAATCGTCGGGCCTTTGGCAATCCGACATCGAAATCTGGCGGTTGCACTATGCAAAGACGCTGCGGTTTTGGCGCGATCGCTTTAATGCGGCCGAACAGGAACTGCGCACGGAATATGACGACACCTTCTTACGCATGTTCCGTTACTACCTCACGGCCTGCATTGTCAGCTTCGAGGACCAGGATCAGGCAGTGTACCACTTTCAACTGGCCAAAACGCGGGATGCCGTGCCGTTGACCCGTGACTACCTGTACCAGTCGGCTTAACTGGGAAAGATCCGTGCCATCTCACGTTCAAAACGTGCCCACGACAAAACCGCTTTATTGCCGGCTTTGCCGTGATAGTACGATTTTCCATTCGAAGTCGGCAAACCCGCCCAAACCTTGGCCAGATTGTTCATAAAAGTCTTTTGGCTGACTTTGCCTTTTCGAAAGTCACTAAATCCTGCGCCTTCCAACAGCACATTCGCCAGTTGGTCCTGAATATGCGGTGAAAATCGGGTGTTATGAGGCAAGCCCAGTTTGTGCACCAAATACCGTAACGTCTTTGGGATGAACTGATACCGCCCAATTGCATGGTTCTGGTTGGGTGTGTCTTTGATCCACTTATAGATTTCAGCGATGGTCATGTCTGTTGGGGCTTTGGGTGGTTTGATCTTTGCGCTCCAGACCACCGCGTTATATCCCGCAGGACCGGCTTCTGCCTTGGCGATCAAATCGCGCAAACCCGCCACCCCAAGTGCATTTCCCAAAGGCACCACGGGTGCCGCGGATAATGCAGCCACTGGGTCCACCTGCAATCGTACAGGCGTCGGGCCAAACAATCCACGGACTGCGCGATCTGCAAACAAACTGGCAGGCTTAGCATGCGCATCTTGTCCGGCGGGAACAGACACTGGAATTAAGGCTTGCCGTGCCCCAAAACCGTCCCCTAACAAGGACACCTGTCCGGACACCAAAGGCGTTCCAAACACCACACACGCCCAAACACAGGCAAACCGATAAATATACACGCGTATCACTGCCCTTCTGGCAACTGGTCACAACATCCTTTGAATGGCGCATAGTCTTTAAGATTCTCTGCGTAACCGGCCCGCCCACGCGGTCAAAGCTAAAAAAATTTGGATAAGTTTGTCCCTAGTCCGCCTCGAAGCGGTCCTTCATTTCAATCGATTCAACGATTCAGTCACAATCCCTGTACATTAACCCCACCTGCCCCCTTGCACCTGCTTTCACCGTGTCTATAACGCGGACAATTTGCACACTTGCGGGGATGGGTTATGCCAAAGCGGACCGATATTGAATCGATCATGATCATTGGTGCAGGGCCTATTATTATTGGCCAAGCCTGCGAATTTGATTACTCAGGCGCACAAGCCTGTAAGGCGCTCAAGGAAGAAGGGTACCGGGTCATTCTGGTGAACTCGAACCCGGCGACGATCATGACCGATCCGGGCATGGCAGATGCGACGTATATCGAACCCATCACGCCCGAAACAGTTGCCAAGATCATCGAAAAGGAACGCCCGGACGCGCTGTTGCCGACAATGGGCGGTCAGACAGGTTTGAACACGTCACTCGCGCTCGAAGAAATGGGTGTGTTGGATAAGTTCGACGTCGAAATGATCGGGGCGAAACGTGAAGCCATTGAAATGGCCGAGGACCGCAAACTGTTCCGCGAAGCAATGGATCGTTTGGGCATCGAAAATCCCAAAGCCACTATTGTTACAGCGCCCGTCGATGAAAACGGTAAAAAAGACCTGGAAGCAGGCGTTGCGCTGGCCCTGAATGATCTGGAAGAGATCGGTCTGCCCGCCATCATCCGCCCCGCCTTTACCATGGGTGGCACAGGCGGTGGCGTGGCGTATAACCGCGAAGACTACATTCATTTCTGTCGCTCTGGCATGGACGCGTCTCCGGTGGGGCAAATCTTGGTCGATGAATCGCTGCTCGGCTGGAAAGAATTCGAAATGGAGGTCGTGCGCGACACTGGCGACAACGCGATCATCATCTGTTCCATCGAAAACGTGGACCCGATGGGCGTGCACACTGGCGACTCGATCACTGTGGCGCCTGCGCTGACACTGACGGACAAAGAATACCAGATCATGCGCAATCACTCGATCGCCGTTCTGCGCGAAATAGGTGTGGAAACGGGTGGTTCGAACGTGCAATGGGCGATCAACCCTGTGGATGGCCGCATGGTTGTGATCGAAATGAACCCCCGCGTGTCGCGTTCATCGGCGTTGGCGTCCAAGGCGACGGGCTTCCCGATTGCGAAAGTCGCCGCCAAACTGGCTGTTGGCTACACA
>CALHST010000364.1 GCA_938038825.1 uncultured Paracoccaceae bacterium
GACGCGGCCACGGCTCCGCCATAGCCTGAACCGACAATTAGAATATTGTGATCGCTTGGAGCCTTGGAAAAATCCTCCGAGATCCGCGGGGTCAATGCTTTGGTCATGATGCGTTCGCCGATATGCTGTGATCAGGGTTTGTCCGGTCCAGTAAAATCTTTTGTCGCAGTTCATAGGCGGTTTTGACCGTATCCCGAAGGTGGTCCCATTCGGGGCGGGACCCATCGAGCCAAGATTGCACAGATTGCGCAAAAGTGCGGGCATCTTCGCGATCCTCGGACAGAAGTTCGATCCGGGCGGAGTGGACTATGCCATTTCTTGGTGTGTCAAAAAGCCGAACGGAAACAACGTTAAGGGCATCATCAATTAACACCATGGACACACCAGCAGCGTTGTCCAGCCGCGGTCCATTTAGCACCCATCCTCCCGTATTATAGACTTTCACAGGATTGGGGCTTGCTGACGAAACCACCCGATCAGCAAAGGGTTTGTGAGTATGGCCAAAGACAAACGTTAAATCATTCACCCGAAATGGTTTGTCAGGCTTGTCCGAAGTCTTTCGCAACTCTGCGTCGATCTGACTGCGCACAACGCCGTCTAGATACCATGTCAACCCATCCCATCCGTCATCTGTCAATGTGTGAACAATTGCTGCGCGTTCGGAATCTGCAAAGGCTTCTAAAGTCGCATCAAAACCGGCTTGGGTCATCCGATGCAGCAAGGCCTGAATCGTCATGTTGCCGCTCAAAGGCAGAAGTTCTGACAGGCGTTCTGCGATTTGGGCGCTCCATCCCGCGCTTTTGGCGCGATAGCCGGTGACGGTTAATAGGGCTTGATAGATGTCATAAGCAGGGTCTTTTAATGCTGTTTCACCCAACGCAGTCCAGAAGAAATCGATCCAACCTGCGTTCTCGGATGCGATTTCTTCGGCTGTTAGGAAGTGGCGGTTTTGACCGAGCAGAAAGTCCTGAAACCTGCTCATCAGACGATAAGGCTGTTCCACAAAATGTCCGTGATGCAAAAGGATCGCACGATCTCTGTTACCAATCCCGATGTTGGGGTACCGCAAGTCTACGCTTTCGAAACCAGCGGTCTTTGCAAGTCGTGTAAGCAGGCGGCTCTTGGCATCTTTTGTTTTACCGAAAGCTTTTGTGGTCTGGCGAAAACGAACGTCTTGGGTGTCAGATCTATCACTGTCAATTCCGGCGATGAGAGTATCGGTTTCAAGTGAAAGACGCGCATCTGACCAAAGCGCGTGGTCATGATTGCCTGCCGTTGCAATAAGCTCATCATGAAGTTGCCCGCTTGCTCTGAGTGCTTCAAGATACCCATATGCTGACTGGGTCGCGTGGGCCCGGCTCGAAAATTGAAGATCCAACAAATCCCCAAGAACAATCAATTGCGGCTTTGCAGATTGCTGGGACAAGAAAGCCGAAAAAGCCGCTGCAAAGGCCTGTGTCACGTCGCTGGTCTGGCGAAAATTGTCTGACGCTAGGTCGGTCAAAAGACTCATTTGCGCGCCAGCGTGCTGATCCGAAAGACAGATGTATTTCAGCATGACAAAAGTTCCCCCCTTTCAAGGTGGCCAAGTTCAGTGTCACTTGTCAACGGCAAGGCAAACGCCGTCGTTTGTTTCAATCGGATGATTGCGCGCAGTGCAGGCACTCTGCGCATTGGAATATGCAAGACGGCGACGCGGCCTTATACTCAAGCCCAGTCCGTCTGAATTCACGCGGGACAATCAATGCAATAACCAGTAACCTAGAGATGAATTTGAGTGCGGCTTAGAGTTGAGAGCCAGATTTTAGTGATTGCATATTTCAGCTCGATAGCGCGCGTTAAGTGTCGTTTATTGAGGGTATTTAGAGGAACCAAATGTCACGAAAATTGATAGTTTGCCTTGATGGAACTGGGAATGAGATTGAACAGAATGAGTCCAATATCTTACGGCTCTATAAATGTCTCAATCGCTCAGAGGATCAGCTTGTTTATTACCACCCCGGCGTTGGTACGTTGGATACACGCCCATTTTCGCGCATGTTTCTGACCAAACCTAAACTCTTATTGGGGTTGATTGCTGGATTTGGCCTTGAAACCAACGTGCTACGGGCCTTCCAGTTTCTTTGTGAAAATTATCGCGACGGCGACCGGTTATACTTCTTTGGATATTCGCGCGGAGCATACACTGCGCGTGTGTTGGCCGGATTTATCAATGATTTTGGTCTTGTTTCTCCACAAGAATTTCACCTTATCGCGCCAGTCTTTCGGGCTTGGCGCCAGATTGGCGGTGATGATCCGCGAACAAAACATGCCAAATTGCGAATGCTTGAAAAGGCGTTTCAAATGCGTCATCCGCCGATCCGGTTTCTTGGCCTATGGGACACGGTCAGTTCCTTGATCCGTATCCGGCCTAGCAAGGGCACGATTGTGCAATTTGGCACGCATTCCAGTGTGGACAAGAACCCGTCTGTTGAGGCTGTGCGCCATGTGCTTGCCATCGACGAAACCCGTCGTTTCTTTCGGCACCAGTTTTGGTCTGACGGGCAAAACTACTATGGCAACCGCTTCAAAAGAAAACAAAACCCACCACCACAAGACGTTAAGCAAGTTTGGTTTTCTGGAACACACACCGACGTTGCTGGAAGTTTGAATGAACCAGAAGCCGGTCTTTCAAAGATCACCATGCGGTGGATGCGTGAAGAGTTGGACGCGTTGGGCGAGGATCATCTTGATTTCCGGGATATCACTTATAATCGCTATGTTCTTGGTAAAGAGGACAAAGTGACAAAAAAGATGAATTTGGTGATCTCTAAACCGGATCCCTCTGCCCCATTGCACAGCCAGATGAAAAAAGGGTGGTTTGTGTTAGAGGGCTTCCCGCGATTGCGCCGTCGGTCGCGCTGGCCGGATCAGAAACATCTGTTTGGGTATTACTTACCACTTGGGCAGCCGCGCTATATCCCGCCAAATTCAGTGATCCATCCAACAGCCTTAGAAAGGCGAGACAATTCATCAAACGATTATGACCCACCTAACCTCAAAGATTTTTGATGCTTAGATATTGTGTCCGCGCAATATGTGACCGGGATTTTTGGCAGTGTTCAGATCGTCATCTAAAGGGTCTCTAAGGCGCGTTGAGCGCGGTTGACAAGGAGCGTGAATTCCTCTGCCACGGCAATGGCCAATCCTGTTTCCAAATGCTCTCTTGCTGCCAAGGTCTGCTTACGAGAAGCAGCAATCAGACCTAACCCGATATGCGCGCGCGCGAAATTGACGCCTGTTTTTTCAGGGTCCACATCAATGATCTGTTGTAGATCAACGATTGCCATACGCTTGGCCGTCAATTTCAGGCGAATGAACGTCGCAATATCCGCGAGGTTTGGTCGTGGTCTGGGGAATTTGGGGCGGTCAGGTGGGGCTTCGGCGTCAGGATCAATCAGGCCCGCGACTGCCAAAAGAAACTCTGCCCGTGTTAAGTGGATTTGACGGATCACATTGACGTTCTGTTTCTGCAGGTAGGCGTCCCGCAGTTGGTTTAATCGGCTCCACGCATATGTCAGCCGACTGTTTTTCAAATCGAAAATAAGGCCGACCCACATATAGGCATGGATAAGGTTATAGTCCTCGAGCCCTTTCGAGATTGCGATCATCTTCTCAATTTTGGGATGCACATCGTCCGGGTGCTTTGTGAAGATCTCGACAAAGCGCTGGATCCCAATGATAACATTGCTGTCCGTAGTGTTTGGCAAGAAATCTTCCTGGGCACGGTCGATATAGATGCCAGCTGTTTCTGGATCTCCGACGGCGCTGAAAATATGCGCTCGGGCAGAGTTTGCATAGCCACGCGCCCGGCGATCCTGAAATTCATCAGACATGGTTTCCAAGGCGTCGACGGCTTCTAGTGATCTGTTCAAGCGTCCGCAGCCGCGGTAGCTGGCAATGATGATGTACAACGCTGTCAGGTGCAGATGGCGATCTTCAAAGGCCATTGCGACAGGGATCACTTCGCGGCAAAGACGTCGTGCCTCCGAAGCGGTCTCCCAGCTGGTTTCATCATAGACTCTGGCCAAGTTGGTTTTGGCCCATGCGGCCCCATAGGCATCGCCGTTGGATTGAGCGTCTGCAATGGTGTCCACCAGCAAGTCACGCGCCCCAGCATAATCCCGCGCGCCGGTTTGGGCCAGCGCGATAAGTGCATAGGCGATGCTTCGATCTGGCGTATAGCTGCTGTTGGCCAGTCTGGCGCGCATTGATCCAGAAAACCGCATAATACGGCCGTAGTTACCGGTGATTGAAAGCGTGCGCGTCCACAGCATTGCAAGTTTGGCAAAGCCTTCATCGGTAAGCGCATCTGGCTGGGCCTCTGCGATCTCAAACGCCTGATGAAGTAGTCTGTCGGTCAAAAGCAAATCGTAAGCCTGCAGCGCTTCTTGGCCTGCTTGGACAAGCGTCGGCGCGGCCTTCTTTGGTTGATCCGCTTTCACATAGTGATTGGCCAAATTGGCAAACCCGCTTCTGGGCTGCTGCTCTGCGATGGCATTTGCAATACTCAAATGAATGTCTTTGCGCTGTTTTGTCAGCAAACCAATATAAACCGCTTCGCGGATCAACGCGTGAGAGAACCGCCCTGTAGTCTCATCAAGTTTGGTGATTATACCTTCAAAGGCCTCAATATCTGGAAGAGGGGTGTTTGATGCGGCTTTCAGTAAGTTCAGGTCAAAGTCCCGCCCGATGGCAGACGCGACCTGAAGGACCGTCTTTTGGTTTGTATCAAGACGATCGACGCGGCTCAGGACGAGTTGTTGCAGATTGCCGGACAAAATGACTTCGCCACCGGTTTCAAGCACAAGACCATCTTGGGTTTCTTGCAGCTGATCGCTGGAACGGAGTGCAAAGGTAAGCTCTTCTGCAATAAGGGGGATGCCTTCCGCCTTTTGAACCAAAAGATCAGTGAGGGCAGGGGACAGAGGGTGCGCGCTGAGGTGCGCAACAAGTGCAGCGATACCAACATTGTCCAACGGGGTCAGTGCGATGTGTTTGATCTGGCTTGTCAGCAGATCTTCCTTCACATCACGCGTCGTCGCGATAAGCGGAACTTCGGCCCGGGACAGTTCCTTGAGCGTGTCGAGCGATGTTCCATCAGCCCAGTGGATGTCTTCGAACACGAAAACATGGGGCTTTTGGCGCGCAACTGCGGCGAAAAGTTGGGTCAGAAAGACGCGATTGTGCAAAATGCGCCCAACCGGGTCTTTTTCTTCGGATCTTGGGGAGCAGAACCGGTTGATGCCTTCATCAGAACAGCTCTCGGGATAGGCGGTTTGGATCGCATTAAGCTGATCGCGTACTGGCGTTCCCGGTCCCAATTCGCTGAGGCCCAGAAGGATGGGTTCGAACGGGGCAAAGGGGCGCGCAGTTTTGTCGGGCGCGCATTGTCCCGTCAGGGCTATTCGGATGGGATCGAGATTATTTAAAACCTCATGTAAAAGCCGAGACTTTCCAATGCCTGCGGTGCCCGAAATCAGCAGGCTGCTTTGCGCGCTGTTGCTGTCAAAGGTTGCCAATGCAATCTTCAGCTCATCTGTGCGGCTGACCAATGGATGGGTGCTTCGGTTTTGGGTGCCTTCAAACCGTGTCGCAGTTTGGATGATTTTTTGAAGTTCGTGAACCACGATTGGTTTATCGAAGCCTTTGAGCCGTACCTCTTCGCGATTTGTGACTTGGATCCCGCCAAGCGCTTCTTTGTGGATGTTGTCGGTGAGTAGGATTGTGTTTGGCATTGAAAGACTTTGCACCCGCGCGGCCATATTGACGGCATCGCCAACGACTTTGACGGTTGAGTCCGTGACCTGCACAATCATCACATTGCCCCCCGCGATGCCGATGCGGACCTGAGGCGGTGTTCCAAACTTGTCTTGATGTGGCGCGGATTGGGCCGCCAACGATGCGATGATCCGCTTGGCAGCCCGACAGGCCTGAAGCGGAGCATTTTCTAAGGCCGTCGGCGCCCCAAAAGTCGCCAAAATGCCGTCGCCCGCCGTGTCAACAACATGCCCCCCAGTGGCCATGATACTGTGTTTCGCGATATCCAAGACAGATTGCAGAAGATCGAAGGCTGTTTCTTCTCCTAAGCGTTGGGTCAGTTCCGTGAACCCAACGATGTCCATCGACATCACTGATGACCACCGTCGTTCCCCTTGTTGAATCGCGTCCATCCCGTTGCCCTTAATTTATGGGTCAAAACGGGGAGGCGGTTCATTGAAAACTGTCCCAAAAACAGCAATACGTTTGCTTATGTTGCGAAACATGTTCCGCGCAAGCTCTGACAAACAGCGCATTCTGGCGCCGATGTTTTGGTCCGAGAAGCAAATGTATTTCAGCATGATAATGAAGTTTCCCCGGCGTCAGCATGTGCGCGAGGACGAGCCATGTCAATATCCGCGAACTTGGGTCAGGTTGGCGTGCGCGAGGGATTTTGTTCCCACATAGACCGCATTTGTGACGGGCGTCACCGAAATCAACCTCTGACTGAAATACGACGTTTGGATAGATACGCGCAAAAGGTCGGTATTTTATGTCTTTCAGTTTGATCCCCAAAGGACGTCCGTCACTTAGTCGAATGTGTGATGCACAGACGTCTTTAAGGTCAGCGGCGACGACAAACCTCCGCTTGGTGCCTTGATGATTGCGGATCCTCTAAACCATCAAGATCGGCCCCGAACGCTCATGGCAAAAAGAAAGTTGCCAGCATGAGCCTGGATGGTTGGGATCTTGTATCTGTCGTGGATGTGGCCGCCGCCAATGACAGGCTGCGCAGCGCATCCAATGAACTGCTTACCAAATTCTCCTGCCACGAGGATGATCTTCGGATCAATGGGGAGTTTGGCTCCTGGCAGATTGTCCCTAGTGGGAGTCGGCAAAAACTTCACGTCGATCTTCCGATCAAAAAAGGGGAAATGCGGATTAATCCGGGAACGGTAACGCGCTATGTTTTGACTGGAATGGTTCTGCGTGTCGAGCTGCCCTTGCGATTGAATGACCCTATGCAAAACACTGTCCCCAGCAATCTAGCGATTGATCTTGAACGACGCAATTTGGTCGCGGCCCATCTGCCAGTCACAGTGGTTGAGTTGATAGATCCAGATCAGCGGATCGGTGGTGACGATGAACGGATCCTCGCGGATTCATTGATTGAGTGCTTGGAAGAGCATCAAGACAAGATCGCATTGGTCTTTGCCTTCGCAATTTCGAACGCAGGATTGTCGATGTAAAATCTGGATTAAGCCAATCTGGAAACACCCTCGCCAGGGCAATATTTGGCCAGCTTGCGGGCTTCCGCAAAACTTCTGCGTAACTTGCTGTTTCCCAGAGCGTTGAAGTCCAACAAGACTAGGGGTCAAGCGCGTGCAGTAAAACAATCAGAAAAACCGGCGGAGAAGGGATGATGACAATTCAATGGGTTGCGCTTGATTGGGGAACCACCAATCTTAACGCCTATGCGATTGGGGAA
>CALHST010000365.1 GCA_938038825.1 uncultured Paracoccaceae bacterium
GTGACATAGACGGGGTCGATCAGGTCGGGAAGGCATTGGCTTGCGACGTGGTTTTCAAGGGCTTCGGGTGTGGCCCACAGCTCTTTCTGGCGGTCGGTCATGATCCAGCCGGGCACCACTGTATTGACGCGGATGCGGTGCGGGCCAAGGTCTTTGGCCATACCACGGGTCAGACCGTGCACCGCTGCTTTCGCGGTTGTATAAGACGGCATCCCCCCGCCTTTTTCCCACCAGCTGTTGGACCCCATATTGATGATGGATCCGCCACCATTTTCGATCATGCCGGGCGCCACGGCTTGAATAGCAAAGAACATGTGGCGCAGGTTGGTCGCTTGACGTTCGTCCCAATATTCCGGAGTGACATCTGCCCAGCCGTGGCGGTCATCACGGGCGGCATTGTTGATCAGAACGTCAAAGGCGCCGTCTACAGTCATAAACCCAATGGCCGCTTTCAGGGCGTCGATATCGCGTAAATCGCACAGCCGGTATTTGGCCCCTGTTTCTGCGCTGGCTTGGGCAGAGCCTGTTTCGTCAAAATCGAGAAAGCTGACTTGCGCACCTTGTTCGGCAAATGCCCCAACCATGTCGCGGCCAATGCCCGAGGCCCCACCAGTAATCAAAACACGTTTGTCTAAAAGGCTGGGATAGATGGCGAATTGGGACATAGGACGGCTCCGACTGTGAGAGTGTTAGCGCATAGCGGGAAGCGACACGCTTGGCAATTCACAGGCACATGAGTGGTTTGACAACAGGCGCAGTTTGGGGCCTTGTCCCGCGGTATGAGACATGCGTTTCCCATGGCACGTCCCGGTCAGGTGATTGGGCTTTTGGGCGGATCCTTTGATCCCGCGCATCGGGGACATGTGCATATCACACGTGAGGCATTGAAGCGCTTTGGATTGGATCAGGTTTGGTGGATGGTCAGTCCTGGCAATCCGTTAAAGACGCGCGGGCCAGCACCGATTTCACAACGGGTGGAACGCGCCCATGAGGTCATGCAGCACCCAAAAGTGCGCATCACGGCGGTAGAGGCACTATTGGGCACACGCTATACTGCGGAAACACTGGCCGCTATACAGGGGGTGTATCCCGGTGTGCGGTTTGTGTGGCTGATGGGTGCTGATAATTTAGCGCAACTGCATCGGTGGCAGGATTGGCATTGGATCATGGAGCATGTGCCGGTCGGTGTTTTGGCACGCCCCGGCGGTCGGATTGCTGCACGGGTCAGTCCGGCGGCCAAGCTTTATGCACCCTACCGCATTCCGGGACGCATGGGACAACTTTTGGCGCGGGCGGATGCGCCTGCGTGGAGTTTTGTGAACGTACCCATGGTGGAACAAAGCTCATCCGCCATTCGCGCAGAAGGCGGTTGGCCAAGTTAAGATATCGGAGCAGCCTACGGCTGCACATGATCTGATATATGGATGAGGGGTTTCACCCCTCAAACTCCCCAAGGTATTTTTGACCAAAAGAAGATCAGCGGGCGCGGGCTGCGATGACGCCACTTGTCAGAATGATTATGATGCCAATCCATGTCAGTAAGTCTGGTGTTTGATCGAAGATCATCCAGCCCAGCAGCACTGCCCCAAGGAGTTGGAAATAAACCATGGGTGCGAGGGTTGTGGCGGGGGCCATGCGATATGCATAGAGCAGGATAAAGTTTCCAGCCATAGAACATGCGGCGCTGATCGCTGTCAGGGTCCAGACTTCCATTGTCATGATAGGAATAACGGGCACGCCAATTGGGGCACACAGGATTGTGGCGATGACCAGTTGTGTGACAATTAACGCCCCGGGTTGGCCCACGCCAGATACCCAACGCGACGCGGTCAGAAAAGCACCGTAAAAAACGCCGGCCAGCACGGCATAGAGAAGGTCGGGATTCATGGAAGCACTGGGACGGACAACCAGCAGGACACCGGCAAAGCCAACAACAATCATCAAGGTTCGGATGCGTGACATGGGTTCATTCAAGAGCCAGCCCGCGAGGATATAAGACACAAGCGGGCCCACAAAGAATGCCGCAAACACGTCGCCCAAAGGAGCGGCACGCAGTGCAAATTGAATGGACGTAATGCCCCCGGCCAGCAACGCACCCCGCAGCCAGATACGCCAATCAGTGATCAATGGCAGGGCCTGGCGGCCAAAAAAAGGCAGCACCATCACAGCGCCAAGCGCAAATCGGGACCAAGCCACGAAGATCGGAGATATTCCCGACGTACTGAGGAGTTTGCCAGCTGCGTCCCCGGCAGGGATAAGCGACATGGCAATAAACATAAGAAGTGTGGCGCGCAGCATAGGAACGGTCGGTAACATCTTTATCAGAGGGTGGAAACGGGCCAATTGTGCGGTTGTTTGTTCACCATTGCCGTGCATATCTTAAGCCCATGACACATCGAGTGACACGCCGCGGATTCTTAAGCGTTTTCAGCGCAATTGTTGCGTCTCCGGCTTTGGCTGGAGCGCCAATTTCTTCTTTGCGTCCCGTGCTTCGCGGCGAAGGATTTGCCAAGAAGGCTATTGCGACGCCCGACAGTATCCTTGGGTCAGCAAAATTAGGAGGACGGGTCACGTTTGCTGTGGCGGACGCGCGTTCGGGCCGTGTGTTAGAGGCGCAGAATGGGGCACAGGGCACGCCCCCAGCCAGTGTCACCAAATCCATCACAGCGCTTTATGCCATCAACACATTAGGTGCGGGACATCGATTTGTAACCCGTGTGATTGCAACAGGTGGTATCAGCAATGGCGAAGTGCAGGGCGATTTGGTGCTTGTGGGTGGGGCAGACCCAACACTGGACAGCAACCATTTGGCAGATCTTGCAGCGCAACTGAAGGCACGCGGAATACGCGCGGTTCGTGGCAAGTTTTTGGTCTATGATAAGGCTTTGCCAAGGGTGGACCGGATTGATGCCGCGCAACCGGATCATGTGGGGTACAACCCGGGCATCTCTGGGCTGGCCTTGAATTACAACCGGGTGCATTTCGAGTGGCGGCGTGGGTCAAATGGCTATGCGGTGACGATGGACGCGCGCACGGAAAAGTATCGACCCGACGTTACTGTGGCCCAGATGACTGTGGTGAACCGCAATGCGCCAGTTTACACGTATAAATCCTCTTCCAAGCGCGATGAATGGACTGTGTCGCGGCAAGCTTTGGGCAATCGCGGCGCACGGTGGCTGCCTGTGCGTGTGCCGGGTTTGTATGCCGGGGATGTATTTCGCACTATGGCGCGCGCGCAGGGGATTGTGCTGCCTGCTGCTCAATTAGCGAACCGCGCGCCCCAAGGCAGCCAGGTCGCGTTGCATCAAAGTGATCCATTGCAGGAAATCCTGCGGGATATGTTGAAGTTTTCGAACAACCTGATCGCTGAAATGGTCGGGCTGGCAGCAACAGCAAAACGCAAAGGTGTGCCCGCCTCCCTAAAAGCCAGCGCAACAGAGATGAGCCGCTGGGCCGATGCGACGCTGGGTATGCGGCGCAGTAAGTTTGTCGATCATTCGGGGCTTGGGGACGCTTCGAGTTTGACCGCCGAAGATATGTGTCAGGCCATGGTTATGGCCCGTGCCCAAGGATTTCGGGGGTTATTGAAAGACTTTGGGCTACGAGATGCAAAGGGACGGCCACAAAAGAACCACCCAATCAAAGTGCATGCCAAGACCGGTACATTGAATTTCGTATCGACTTTGGCGGGTTATATTACCGCACCAGATGGGCGCGAAATGGTATTTGCCATTTTGGCAGCAGACGAAGCAACCCGGTCGCGCATATCAAAGGCCAATCGGGAAGCCCCGCAAGGCGCGCGCAGTTGGAACAGGCGAGCCAAGATTATGCAGCAAAAGCTGATCGAACGCTGGGGCGCGCTGTACAGCAACTAAATGTTCCAACGCAACGTGTGAGGCAGATCACGCATTTGCGCGATTTGGTGCTTTAATGACAGCCAATGACTAAGAAACAGATGCCAGACAACGGAGCGTTCGACGATTTGGCGGCGGACTTTTTGTTCAACACACGCCGAGGCCAGAACGCGCAAACGGTGGTGGCCGAGTTGCGGACGATGTATCGTGACGTTTTGGATGATCCAGATCATCAATTTGCATTTTCGACGCAACTTGCCATGACCGCATGGAACGAAGGCTGTTTGTATCCCGCGTTGCGAGACGAAGCCTTAAGATTGATCCGTGATGCCCAGCATTCTGGTGATGCGCGGCCCCACTTGGCCAAGATGGCGGACAGCTTGAACAGTCCACAACCAGATGCTCTTGCCCCTGCCCCGTTGCAGATGCGGCTCCTGAAAGCCTTTAAACGCTTTCGTCCGTCGTAAAGTAAGACCAGCGCACTTTCGGGCGAGCGAACCTGACAAGATCCACGATTTGGCGTAAGGTATTTAGGAATTCTTCTGTTTCATGGCGCGCGCCAATTGATGCGCGCTGCGGATATTCGGGTGTGCTTTTGCGCTTTTCAGAATGCGCCGCAACGGGCGTTGTCCGACCATCGGCGCAAGCGTTTCTGTAATCTTGCGCAGGGCCTTTAGATAAGGTGCTGTTTTCATTGGCGCGATCTGGGCATGGGCAATCACGTTGTCTGGTATTTTGGCAATGTTGCGAAACACCATGCAGTCTTGCCCACACAGAATCACAGGTTCGAAATAAGCGCTTAGCAAGGACATTTGCGCTGCAATCCAAGGTTGGCGGATATTCAGAAAATCTTGATGCACCACAAGGCTGCGACCGGGAATAAGATGCGGAAAATAGGTGCTTGCGATGTGATCGCCTGTATTGGCGTGTTTGGCGGCGTCAATGATCAGCAATTCAATCGGTCCCCGCGACCATCCCATTTTTCGAATGTCTCCGGGATAAAGATGGATGCGGGACTTCCAAGGCGACAGCATTGTCTGGATCGCGGGCAGGATGTCTGCATCCAGAAAATCAGGGACGCCAAGGGACAGAAGTCGTGCTTTGCGCTCTGCATTGTGAATTTCAAACCGATCATAGGAATGAATAGCCGAAGATTTGCCCCCTGCCTCGCAACCTGCGGCCAAACACGCTGTCGAGCCCCCGACATAGGACCCCAGATCCACTATGGTGCCCGCATCTTGCAGGTAGTCCCGCGCAAGCCAGTAATACATCTGGCGTTCTTCCTGGTTCAGCATCGTTGGCACCGGGTCCGCCGATGCCAACACCGTTGGGTCAAGCCCCTGCCAAGGCGCCGTATCCAATAAGGCCTGTTGGGTCACAAAGTTGTGTGGCGTGCCCGGGCGCCGCGTTCGAT
The DNA here is from genome assembly GCA_938038825.1 of uncultured Paracoccaceae bacterium. GTDB lineage: Bacteria > Pseudomonadota > Alphaproteobacteria > Rhodobacterales > Rhodobacteraceae > Aliishimia. The sequence continues at coordinate 5,269 of CALHST010000365.1, forward strand.
GGCCGCTGCATGCAGGCGGTCAATATTCAACTCATAGCGCATCTCTTCCAGCAACCGCAGTTCGGTTTCCTCAAGGTGCCCATCTGCGGCGGCCACGTCACAGGCCAAAGCATACGCCGTTTCATGCAATTTCTCGGGTAAGTTATCCCGGATCAGACCGAACAAAGCATCCAGCCCGTCTTCTTGTTCAAACAGATCAAACACGATCTGGCTGATCACTTGGATACGGTCGATATCGAAACCCGCAAAAACGGGGAGAATATTCACCGCTGACTGGATTTTCACCAATTCTGAAGTGCGGATATTTTCGTCTGATGCGGAAACCGCAATCATCAAAGCCAACAGACAATCCTGTGGACTCATGGCGTGGACGTTGTCATGGGCCATGGTGGCCTCCTTCACGTGTGCTGCTCTTTAGGTCCATAGTTATTGACCACAGCATGGTCGCACAATAGGGAGTGGCGGCCAAATGCGCATTGGGTGCATGGCACGACTCGGAGATTTCATCATGACAAGCGTGCGCGACGCAGCACTAAGTAGCAAAGCCTGGCCCTTTGAAGCGGCACGTGGACTGCTCAAACGTTATGAAAAAAAGCCTCCTGAGAAGGGCTATGTGCTGTTTGAAACGGGGTATGGGCCGTCAGGTTTGCCCCATATCGGAACATTCGGCGAAGTTGCGCGCACAACTATGGTGCGCCGTGCGTTCGAGATGATTTCCGACATTCCAACCAAACTGATTTCGTTTTCGGACGATTTGGACGGCATGCGCAAAGTGCCCGGTAATGTGCCGAATCCCGAAGCCATGGCGGAACACCTGCAAAAGCCACTGACGTCTGTCCCCGACCCATTTGGGACTCATGACAGTTTCGGGGCGCATAACAATGCCATGCTGCAGCGGTTCCTGGATACGTTTGGCTTTGAATACGAGTTCATTTCAGCCACAGAATTCTATGGCTCCGGCCGCTTTGACGAGGTGCTTTTGCGCGCAGTCGACAAATATGACGACATCATGAAAGTGATGTTGAAGTCGCTGCGGGAAGAACGGCGGCAGACCTATTCGATCTTCTTGCCGATCCACCCGGAAACGGGACGGGTTTTATATGTGCCGATGAAGCACGTGGATGCTGCAAACGGCACGGTCACCTTTGACGACGAAGACGGGACAGAAATGACACTGCCTGTCACCGGCGGCAATGTGAAGCTGCAGTGGAAGCCAGATTTCGGGGCACGCTGGGCCGCGTTGGGTGTGGACTTTGAAATGTATGGCAAGGACCACTCGACCAACACGCCGATTTACGATCGGATCAGCGAAATTCTGGGGCACAGAAAGCCAGAACACTTCACCTATGAACTTTTCCTGGACGAAAACGGGCAAAAAATTTCAAAAACCAGTGGCAATGGAGTAAGCATTGACGACTGGTTGACCTATGCGTCATCCGAAAGCCTGTCGTACTTTATGTATCAAAAGCCAAAGACAGCAAAGCGCATGTTCTTTGATGTTATCCCAAAGGCAGTGGACGAATATCACCAGCAACTGCGGGCCTATGAGGGGCAAGATCAAACGCAGCGGATGAACAACCCGGTGCTGCACATCCATGGTCACAACGTGCCTGCCTCGACAATGCTGGTGCCTTTTGGGATGCTGTTGAACCTGGCATCGGTGTCTGGTGCAGAAAACAAAGACGCATTGTGGGGATTCATTCAACGCTATGCGCCAGACGCGACAGCACAGACCCATCCAGATCTGGATCAGGCCGCGGGTTTTGCAGTGCGCTATTACAATGATTTCGTGAAGCCAAACAAAACCTATCGTGCGGCAACGGATCAGGAACGGGACGCGCTGATAGCATTGCGGGACGCTTTGGCGGCCCATGATGGCGCAACAGATGACGAGACTTTGCAAGGCATCGTGTACGCTGTTGGTCGGGACCGGTTTGACCCGCTGCGCGGTTGGTTCACAGCGTTGTATGAAGTGCTGCTTGGGGCATCACAGGGGCCTCGATTTGGTGGATTTATCGCGCTTTACGGCGTTCAAGAGACGATCGCACTGATTGACCAGGGCCTGGCAGGGGAGTTGGTTTCCGCACCAGCGTGAGCTGAAGCTCACCCTACATTTTCGAACTGGTCTTGTCCTGGAGTTGCCATTGCTGATGGGTGACCTAACTTTGTCATAGACAGGGAGAGTCCCCAATGCGCGCAATTTTTCTGGCACTGTTTTTGTCTCTTGTGGTCGCTTTGCCCAAAGCAGAGGCCCAAGAGGCTGACATCCAAGGTGTGATCAGCAATCAGATAGACGCCTTCAAGGCGGATGATTTCAACACCGCCTTCACCTTTGCCCACCCGTCGATTCAAGGGATTTTCCAAACTCCGGAAAACTTCCGACGGATGGTCACACAGGGATTTCCCATGGTGTGGCGACCGGCGGATGTTGAATATCTGGGTTTGACCCAAGAGGCCGGGCGCACCCTGCAACAGGTGCAGATCACCGATGCCAAAGGGCGGGTTTATGTACTTGAGTATTCCATGGCGCTGACCGAGAACGGATGGCGCATCAATGGGGTGCAGATCCTGGAAAGCTCGGCATTCAGCGCTTGAATGGTCGCAGTGGGCCTGACGTGTTGGTTGTGAAAAAGCTTTGAGCGACCCATGGCAACCAGGTCATGAAGGGCCCGTCTCACAAACCGCATTAGATGTTGTAGAGCAATTGCCAAAGGCACGTTGCACATTTTGGCCAACACCTACGCAGTTTTGCGGATGACATTTATGTGCGCAGCCCCATGTAACATACAGGAAATCAAAGGAGAGCCTCCACATGCAATGCCCAATTGATGGAACCCAACTGGTAATCGCAGAACGCAGCGGGGTCGAGATTGACTAGTGCCCGCAATGTCGCGGTGTTTGGTTGGATCGGGGTGAATTGGACAAGATCATTGAACGATCCGGCAATATGATGCCCCCGCCTGCGCCATCACGTGGCTCGACAACACACGATGATCATCAGGGAGGAAAACGCCGGAAGAAATCCGGGGTGGCCAGCTTTCTGGACGACATTTTCGACTTTTAAGACGTTGGCAAAACCGCATCTGGGCAGGCGCGAAATGCGGCCATAGGTTTGGAAATGCCGCGTGTGCGTACCGACAGGCTTTGGGATTGCGTCAT
>CALHST010000366.1 GCA_938038825.1 uncultured Paracoccaceae bacterium
CGCCTGCTGCATCAGAACCGAGGAAATGTAGTTCCCGACAGAGCCTTGCGGCCAGCCTTCCTCGACAGTCACGCAGCGGTTGGTTTTCATGACCGAGGCGATGATCGAGTCGGTGTCCATTGGGCGCAGGGTGCGCAAGTCGAGAACTTCGGCAGAAATCCCATCTTCGGCAAATTTGTCGGCGGCTTCCAGCGCGTATTGCATGCCGATGCCGAAGGAAACGATGGTCACGTCTGTGCCGGTCCGCCAGATGCGCGCCTTGCCAAAGGGGATAGCCAGGTCATCCACGTCCGGGACGTCAAACGCGCGGCCATAGAGGATCTCGTTTTCCAAAAACACAACCGGGTTGGGATCGCGGATCGCGGTTTTCATCAAGCCTTTGTAGTCGGCAGCAGAGTAGGGCATCACAACCTTGAGGCCGGGCACTTGCATGTACCACGCGGCATAGTCTTGCGAGTGCTGGGCACCCACGCGCGCGGCGGCGCCGTTGGGGCCACGGAACACAATGGGGCATCCCATTTGCCCGCCTGACATATAGAGCGTTTTGGCTGCAGAGTTGATGATTTGGTCAATCGCCTGCATGGCGAAGTTGAAAGTCATGAATTCCACAATGGGTTTCAGGCCACCAAATGCCGCACCCGTGGCGATGCCGGCAAAGCCGTGTTCGGTGATGGGCGTGTCGATGACGCGCTTGGGGCCGAATTCGTCGAGCATCCCTTGCGAGATCTTGTAAGCGCCTTGGTATTCCGCCACTTCTTCGCCCATAAGGAACACCGTGTCATCGGCACGCATTTCTTCGGACATACCGTCGCGCAACGCTTCGCGGACGGTTTGCGATTTCATTGGCGCATCTGCAGGCCAGTCGGGGGAGTGGTCGATCTTCGGTGCTGCGGGTGTCTCGGCGGTGGGCTGGGCCGTCTCCTCGCCACCCGCGTCGGCCTGTGAGGCCTCCGGCGCGGACGCGGCGGGCAGGGCGCCCAGATCTTCGCCTTCTTCGACCAGAATGGCGATGGGTGCGTTCACTTTCACACCTTCTGTGCCTTCCGCGATCAGGATCTTGCCGATCACGCCTTCATCAACCGCCTCGAATTCCATCGTGGCCTTGTCGGTTTCAATTTCGGCCATGATGTCACCGGACGCGACCGTGTCGCCTTCCTTGACCAGCCATTTCGCAAGCGTGCCTTCTTCCATCGTGGGTGACAACGCGGGCATCAAAATTTCAATCGCCATAAGTTCTGTCCCCTTTACGCGTAAATATCTGTCCAAAGTTCCTCGAGCGCGGGCTCGGGGCTTTCTTTGGAAAAGTCGGCTGAGGCGTTCACGATCTCTTTGATCTCTTTGTCGATCGCCTTGAGGTCTTCTTCGGTGGCGTGTTTGCCGGTCAACAACATGGAACGCACAGACTCAATCGGGTCGCGTTCTTCGCGCATTTTCTGCACCTCTTCGCGGGTGCGGTACTTGGCCGGATCCGACATCGAGTGGCCGCGATAGCGATAGGTTTTGATTTCCAGAATGTAGGGGCCCTTGCCCGCGCGGCAGTGGGCAACCGCCTTTTCGCCAGCCTCTTTCACAGCCAACACATCCATCCCATCAACAAGCTCGCCGGGGATCCCAAAGGGTCCACCACGGGTATAAATATCTTCGGTCGAGGTGGAGCGGTTCTGCGACGTGCCCATCGCATATTGGTTATTCTCAATCACAAAGATCACTGGCAAATCCCAGATGGCTGCCATGTTGAAGGTCTCATAGACCTGCCCCTGGTTCGCAGCACCGTCCCCGAAATAGGTGAATGTCACACGTCCGTTGTCTTGGTACTTGTCCGCAAAGGCGAGACCTGCACCCAAGGGCACCTGCGCGCCAACGATGCCGTGACCGCCGTAGAAATGCTTCTCTTTCGAGAACATATGCATCGACCCACCCTTGCCTTTGGAATAACCGCCCTCGCGTCCCGTCAGCTCAGCCATGACACCGTTTGGATCCATGCCGCAGGCCAACATGTGACCGTGATCGCGATACGAGGTGATGCGCTTGTCGCCGTCTTCCGCCGCGGCCTCCAATCCCACAACAACTGCTTCTTGACCGATGTAAAGGTGGCAAAAGCCCCCGATCAGACCCATTCCGTAAAGCTGCCCAGCCTTCTCTTCAAAGCGGCGGATCAATAGCATGTCACGGTAATAGGTCTTCAACTCCTCAGCCGACACATTCGGCTTTTTGGTGGTCTTTCGAGCGGCCATACGCTGCCCTCCCTAAAAATAGTTTAGCGTTAAACTATCTTTTATCAAAGCTACCAGAAAAAAGCGAGACCCTAAAGATTGCAACAGCTATGCGCTGTGCGCATATGTGTAAGTCTTTGGAAAATATGTGGTTATCGTATGACGATTTCGTCGGCCCGGATCAGACCCAAGATCGAGCGGGCCTGCTCGTCAAGCAAGTCCACATCCAAATAGGCATCCGACAAACGTCGAGTCAGGTTTTCCATCCGCGTTACTTCCGCAGCGACCAGATCAAGCTGGCGCTGCAACTCGCGCGCTTCGGCAGAAATCTCTGCACGGCGAAACAACCCATAATCGCCTTGAACGGCCGCAAAGGTGAAATAAAGGCCCAAAGCCAATGCAACCGCCACAAACACGATTGGACCAAAACTGAAACGCGTATTCCGCCCCATGCGTGATACTCTACCCTTGCCTCGTCGCATCTCTTTGTTGGACGCGTTCTTTTGTTATGACACACCTGATTCGCCCTGTGAATCCCCTAAAACACGCAAATGGCTTTCTTTTGGTTGCCAAATACCTCGGGGAGAGTGTGAGAGGGGCTGGCCCCTCTCATCCCAAAAATCGCGTGTGGCGCAGCCACCCCGCAAGGTCACTCAGGACTTTGCCAAGAACAGGGCAGACACGCGTGCTGTTAATGCACGAGGAGCAAAGCGGGGAAGGTTCGCAAAAACTTTATTGATGACGCCGGGCACAACAATGCGTTTTCCAGCAAAGGCTTTTGCCCACCCGTCTTGCGCCACAACATCGGCTTTCATGGGCGCGCCAAACTTCAACAGCCGGACGGCGTGCATATCGGCGTCTTCAAAGAAATTGGTGGCTGTGGCACCGGGGCACAAGGCGGTCACTGTCACATTGGTGTTGCGCAATTCTGTAGCGACAGCCTCGCTTAGGTGCAGGGCAAAAGCTTTGCTGGCGTGATAGACAGCCATGCCGGGACCGGCCATAAACCCGCCTGTGGACGCCACGTTCATAATGCGCCCGCCGCCATAGGATTCCATATGCGGGATCGCTTGTTTCATCAGGTATGTATATGTCAGCATATTGACCTGCATCGAGGCCAACTCACGCTCCCATCCTTGGGGATCGGAAAACGGCCCGTTATAGCCCAAGCCTGCATTGTTCACGAGAATGTCGATGATGCGCCCCTCTGTTGCGGCGCTCCACAATCGGGCGGCCTCGGACAAGTCGCTTAGATCTGCGGGAATGACGACAACATCGACAGTGTCGCTGCGAAGATCCTTTGCCAAGGCCTCTAGCTTGTCGGTGGATCGCGCCGTCAGGATCACATTGCGACCCTCTTTGGCTGCCAGCCGTGCAAATTCAACACCCAAGCCTTCGGATGCGCCTGTTACCAGCGTATACTTGTCCATTATGCCCATCTCCTACCATCTGAGTCACATCAGTATGGGGGCGGGGCGCTCATTTCAAAAGGTGAAAGGCGCGCCAAATTTCTGGCAAGGCGCGCCATTCGATCTGTTTTTCAGCCTAAGGCAGCCACTCCGGGCAGTGTTTTGCCCTCCATCCATTCCAAGAAAGCGCCACCTGCTGTCGAAATATAGGTAAAATCTGCTGCGGCCCCGGATCCATTGAGGGCCGCGACAGTGTCACCACCGCCTGCAACACTCAGCAACGTGCCGGCTTTGGTCATGTCTGCAGCCGCTTTGGCTGCAGCATCTGTTGCGGTGTTGAACGGTTCGATTTCAAACGCACCAAGGGGCCCGTTCCAGACCAGTGTTTCGGACTCCGCGAACACTTTGATGATGGCGGCGACAGCCTTAGGGCCTGCGTCCAAGATCATCTTGTCTGTTGGACATGCCGTTGCAGGCACTGTTTCATTGGCGGCACCCGCTTTGAATTCGGACGCCACGACCACGTCTTCGGGCAGGATAAGGGCACAATGTGCGGCCTTGGCTTTGGCCATGATGTCTTGGGCTGTGTCGATCATATCGCGTTCTGCAAGCGAGGTTCCGATCTCGAACCCTTGTGCTGCCAGAAACGTATTGGCCATGCCGCCCCCAATGACAATGCTGTCGACTTTGTCGATGAGGTTGCCCAGCAATTCCAGCTTTGTAGACACTTTCGCACCGCCCACAACGGCGACAACTGGGCGTTTGGGAACACTCAGGGCCGCTTCCAAGGCTTGCAGTTCCGCTTGCATCAAACGGCCCGCACATGACGGAAGGTGGTGCGCCACGCCTTCCGTGGATGCATGGGCCCGGTGAGCGGCTGAGAATGCGTCGTTGCAGTAGATGTCGCCCAATGTGGCCAGAAAGCCTGCCATTTTCGGATCGTTGGCTTCTTCCATCGCTGTGAAACGCGTGTTTTCGACCAAAATGACTGCGTCGGATGGCTGTTCGTTGATCCAGTCGCGTGATGGGCGTTGAACAAAGGTGACCGGGTGGCCAAATGCTTCGGACAAAGCGGGCACCAAAGGTTCCAAGGACAGCTCGGGCACAGCCTGCCCTTTCGGGCGGCCAAAATGGGCCAACAACACAGGAGAACCACCTGCCGCCAAGATATCGCGTATCGTGGGAACAATGCGCGCAATCCGGGTGGCGTCTGTGATGCGCCCATCTTCCATCGGGACATTGATGTCGACCCGTGTCAGCACCCGTTTGCCGTTCAAATCCATATCGTCCAACGATTTCCAGCCCATTGCGCGCCCTTTTTCATGTGTGTCTGTTGCGGGTTCTATCGCCTTGAACAGCACATAGGGTCAATGGCAGGTTGTGTGTCGCGGTCCAGAAAATCTGCCTGAAACGTCCAAAATCGCCGTGTTCGGGTGGATAAAACAGGTTGTGAGCGGACCCTCTCTTGGCTTTCAGGGCGCGCCAGAATAGTAAATCGTCAAGAAAGCGTAAAGGAGTGCCTGTGATGGCCGAAATTAAAGACCCGGAAAACACAATCCTGATGGACCTGAAAAATGGCCAAGTGGTGATTGAACTGCTTGCTGACGTAGCGCCGCTACATACAGCTCGGATGAAGGAATTGGCGCGCAGCGGCGCCTATGACAATGTGTGCTTTCACCGTGTGATTGATGGTTTCATGGCGCAAACCGGTGACGTGGCCAATGGCAACATGGAAAGCGGCTTTAACATCCGCATGGCGGGCACCGGTGGCTCTGAGTTGCCAGATTTGCCTGCAGAATTTTCGAAGATCCCCCATGATCGCGGAACATTGGGTGCTGCGCGTTCTGCCAATCCGGACAGTGCAAACAGCCAATTCTTTATCAACTTTTCCGACAACAACTTTCTGAACGGTCAATACACTGTATATGGCCGTGTCATTCAGGGCATGGACCATGTCGATGCGATTGTGCGGGGCGAACCCCCTGCGGAGCCGGATCGTATGATCAGCGTGAAGGTGGCTGCAGATGCGTAAGAGTTGGATTGCAGCGCTGGCCTTGATGGCCAGCCCCGCGTTTTCGGCCGGTCTTGAGATTGTGGTCGAAGGCGAAGCCAATGGCATGATCAAGATTGATTTGCTGGAAGACGTCGCGCCGCAGCATGTGGAGCGGATTACAGGTCTGGCATCGTCTGGTGCCTATGATGGTGTGGTGTTTCACCGTGTGATCGAAGGCTTTATGGCACAAACGGGTGATGTCGAATTCGGCAAAACCGGAGGCGATTTGCGCGCCGCTGGGCGGGGTGGCTCTGATTTGCCAGATCTGCCAGCAGAATTTTCGGATGTGCCTTACGATCGTGGTGTCGTGGGTATGGCCCGGTCGCAAAACCCGAATTCGGCCAATTCGCAGTTCTTTATCATGTTTGATCAAGGATATTTCCTGAACGGACAATACACCGTTGTGGGTCGGGTCACGGAAGGTTTGGATGTGTTGGACGCGATCAAACTGGGCGCAGGCCCAAACGGATCCGTTGTCGGCACGCCTGACATGATGAAAACTGTCACAGCGACTGAGTAAGTCCGCTGTTGTGATATTGAGCGGGCCCTGACGGGGCCCGCACGCCATTATTAGGGCGCGTTTGGCGCGCCGTGCGGCTTCTGATCTGGGCTGTTGGTCACGTTTTTGTGGGGATGGTTCCCAGGGCCTCTGACTTTTGTCAGACTTCATTCATGAGACATGTTCTTTTTCTAATGCTGCTGTTGCCAAGTTTGGCATGGGCAGATCCTTCGGCGTGGCGGCTGGAATGGCCGCGCACGGATTTTTCAAAATCCACGATAGATGACTGGGCCGAGATTTTGTCCGGGGGGCCGCCCAAAGATGGCATTCCGGCGCTGGATGATCCTTTTTTTGTTCGGGTTGGGGATGATCGCCACATCAAGGGGCGAGAGCCGGTGATCACAGTGGAGGTTGAGGGCGCTGAGCCGCGGGCCTATCCGCTGCGGTATTTGACCTGGCATGAAATCGTGAACGATGTCGTGGGTGGAATTCCTGTGGCGGTGACATTTTGCCCGTTGTGCAATTCCGGAATTACGTTTGATCGGCGGGTGCAAGGGCAGGTGCTGAGTTTTGGTGTGTCGGGAAAGCTGCGCAATTCAGACATGGTGATGTATGATCGCGAGACGGAAACCTGGTGGCAGCAGGCCGTCGGGACAGGAATTGTCGGGGCATTGGTTGGGGAGGAGTTAAAAACCTTGCCGACGTGGATGGAAAGCTGGGCGGAGTTCAAAGCGCGCAATCCCGACGGGCTTGTGATGGCCGAACCAGGGTTCAATCGTGACTATGGGCGCAATCCTTATCGCGGGTATGACACGGCTGCGCGGCCGTTCTTGTATAATGGCGAGATGCCCCCACATGGGATTGCACCTTTGGCCCGGGTGGTGCGGGTTGGAGACCGAGCGTGGCCCTTAGCGCGGCTTTCAGAGCGAGGATCTATAACCGAGGCGGGTGTGACGCTGGACTGGAAAGCAGGGCAGGCGTCTGCCTTGGATACAGGGCGTATTCACCGGGGCCGTGATGTCGGGTCTGTCCGGGTGCGCGATGCGTCGGGACAAGATCTGGCGCATGATGTGATGTTTGCCTTTGCCTATCATGCATTTTGGCCAAAAGGCGCTTGGATGTTGGACCCGTAGCGGCGCGCGTGAGCTAAAGCTCACCCTACTGTGCAGTGGCTGGGGTTTCGCGGTGTGACGGAAAGGCGCGCATCTGACGAACCGGAAAATACAAAAGCGCCGCGCATGGAACAAACCAGCGCGGCGCTTTGTTGAAATCTTGAGGAGCGATTAAGCCGGTTTGTCGGACGCTTTTTCCGTCGCCTTGCCCTGTGCAGACTTGGCTTTGCCACCGGTCAATGGATCGTCCTGACGTTGCACAGATCCTTCGAAATGCGCGCCGCTTTCGATCGCGATTGTTTTGTGAATGATGTCGCCTTCGACCCGTGCTGTGGATGTCAGACGGACTTTAAGGCCCCGGACACAGCCCACGATACGGCCGTTAATGACAACATCATCCGCAACAACTTCGCCTTTGATGGTGGCGCTTTCACCGATGGTCAAAAGATGGGCGCGAATGTCGCCTTCCACGGTGCCTTCGACGTTGATGTCGCCGGTCGTCTTTACGTTCCCTGTGATGTGCAGGTCTGACGACAGAATTGACGGGCTGGGTTTCGGCTTCGGCGCACTTGCTTTGAACTCGTTGGATGGAGTCGATGGCTTGGCTGCCGGAGCAGAGGCCTCGGGCGCGCCAGATTCGGGCGCTTTGGGGCCAGGTTCGTTGATTTTACTTTTAGAAAACATCGTTCGCTGCCTTGATATAGATCATAGGGTTTACGGCTTTGCCTCCCACCCGCACTTCGTAGTGCAAGTGCACTCCGGTCACCCGTCCAGATGCTCCCATATCACCGATCCGATCCCCGCGCGAGACCCTTTGACCGACTTTCACGCGCAATCTTGAAAGATGCGCATAGCGTGTTTCGATGCCAAATTCGTGCTGAATTTTGACAAGACGTCCATATCCTGAGGACCAACCTGCGTGAACCACAACACCGTCCGCTGTTGAATAGATAGGCGTGCCGCTTGACGCCGCGAAATCCACACCCTTGTGCAAGCGACGTCCGCCCGTTTTGGGATCGCGACGGGGACCAAAGGCCGAGGTAAAACGGAACGCGTCCTTCACGGGATTCGCGAACGGCGCCTTCTGCGCGGCGATCCGATAGAGGTTCAGCCGGTCCATTTGGTTCAGGATGCGATTGGCGCGGCGTGTATCCGCGCTAACGCTTTCCTGGCCACGTGTAGAAAAGGTCAGCGGGGTCAAAGGACCGCCCTGACCGGAATAACCACGGCGCACTTGTTCGATAATGCGGTCCGTTGGCATGCCTGCAGCGCGAAACATTTTATCAAGCGGGGAAACCGAGACTGACATGGCCTCTTCCAGTTGGCGGAAGATCTGGTCGTTCTTGTCTTCCATTGCAGAGATCTGGGCTTCCATCTCGTCTGCACGCAGCAGGGCGTCTTCGGCATCCGCGATGACTTTGTCACGCTCTGCCGCGGTGCGCGCCAAAGCATCTGCGAGGAAATCAACAGGCGCACCCGTTGTTGCACCCGCAGCTGCCACGGCCGTGCCACCATCTTGAATTTGGCTTTCCAGCTCTGCCAGTTGCGTCTCGATGGACCGACGGTCTTTCATCGTGTCACGCAGCGTGGCCTGGATCACTTCGATGCCGGTTTCCAACTCGCGTCTGCGTGTCTGGCTGTCCAGCAATTGCGATTGCATGATCGAGATCTGATCAAGCGCCGCATTGAAGCGTTCTTGTGCGGCAACGGCTTCGTCAGCCCGCATATCACGCTGACCGGACAAATCGTTCAATCGCGCCTCATAGGTGCGTTGATCGCGTTTTGCCTGTTCGCGGAAGTTCCCGGACCCAATACTGTCCATCAAGATAATGGCAGTCGCCACAATCGCCCAAGACACCACAAGAGCACCGCCTGCAAAGGCGAAAAACTGTGTGCTGGATTTCAAGCGAATAAAGCGCGTGTCGGTATCAGATTTTAAAAACAGCCGCCGTTCTGGAAAATAGTGTTCCAAAACCGCATGCAGTTTAATCGCCAAACGTGTTCTCACAAGGCGTGTCCTTGTCCCATCCCTATTGTAGCACTCAGGTTTCGAAAACTCGGTGCCTTAGACAAGCTGCGTACTGGACTGGGGGTCTGTGATCAAGTCTTGCGCGATTTGAACTATACTTTTGCGCGCGACAAAATGCCGATCTTGGCAAAAAACCGCCGATTCCACAGAGTTACGGGTCAATGCTGTCATAACATGCAACGTTTGATTGCACATGTTACATGTTTTGGATGACCCGCCGAGACCTTTGGTCACGGCTGAGTGGCCACCACATAAAAGACCAGCTCGACGTTTTTGTCCCCATCGGAAAAGAAGAACGTCCGCTTTTCGTCGCGCAGATTGCGCCAATGCGGCAGGTGTTCGAAGTAGTGTGGGCGGAATTCGAATTGGGTTACGGCGCGCACTTGGATGGCGCGAAATTCCCCGCCCAAGCGGCGCAAGATCGTTTGATAATCCACCAATGACGTCAGCAAGAAGTGCAACTCGCCACCGGGTTTCAAAGCGCGCCGGCCCAAGCCGATCATGGCTTCGATCATCGCGGTGCCATCTTGGCCACCGTCATAGAAGGCTTCTTCGTCTTTTCCGGCCCCCAACGTCGGTAAAGACGAAGGATTGCTGATCATACTGTCAAACTGACCGTCAATCTCTGGATGTAAAGGGTCGATAGCAGACCCCATTACCCATGTTGTGTGATGTGGGATCAGCTTTCGCGCGTTCCGCGCTGTCAAGGCGAGGCCATCTGGATTGGTTTCCAGAAAAGTGATGTCTTTTGCGCCTTGCCGGGCCGCCTGAACACCCATCACCCCACTGCCAGAGCCAAAATCGATGACGCGTTCACCTGCAAATGGGCGCGGTTCCAATTGATCCATCAGGAACCGCGAATATCGGGTGATACCGATTTGGTCCGTGGTTTCGATGTCTGCCAGAAGGGGGTGTTCTGTTTCTTGCAGGGTCACGGACATATGTTTGGCTCCTATTGATCGACAAGCGGCCAATAAAAGTCTGGTGGAATACCAGCTTCGGCGCGCTTCTCTTCATTAAATGGCGGCTTTAGGCTTGCGTGGAAATACCGTTGCACGAGGTCGTGAAAAACAGTGACCGGATCAAGGTTTTCGCGACCACACAGGAAGTGGAACCATTTTGATCCATAGGCAACGTGGTGGACTTCTTCGGCGTAGATGATTTCCAAAGCCGCGACAGCACTGTCCGCTTTTGCTTTCTTAAAGACCTCGATCATGCCTGGTGAGACATCCAAACCGCGGGCTTCCAGCACCATGGGAACAACGGCTAACCGGCCAAGCAGATCTTCGGCTGTGTCTTCGGCTGCACGCCACATGCCTGCATGGGCCGGCAGGGCGCCATAATGGCTGCCAAGTTCTTCAAGGCAGTCGCACATCAGATTGAAATGTTTGGATTCTTCGTCCGCGGACTTCACCCAATCATC
>CALHST010000367.1 GCA_938038825.1 uncultured Paracoccaceae bacterium
CCCTTTCGCCGCGCAGCACCAGACAAAGCCGCGATAACATCCGCCTGCGTATTGTAGCTGGTTTCGCAGAACTGCACGACCGCGTCGACTTGGCTAAGCATCGGGGTACGGATCAAGGTAATGGGGCGTTTGATACCTGCTTTGCGCAATCGCTTCACATTGCGAAGACGCGCTTCTGCCAGTCCTACGGCCCCACCATCCAGCATGGCTTGTGCGATTTTCGGATGCCCGCATACTGCCTTTGTGACGCCAGACACCGCAATCCCACGCGCAAAAAGCCTGCGCGAAACTGTCTGTGTATTGTGGCGGATCTTGCGAAGATCCACCTCTATGCGCGGGGTACTCATACTGCAGCCACAGGCGCATCCGCTTGCAAGTCTGGATAGGCTGCAAGAACCATGGCCAGTAAATGAGCTGCGGGGCGACGAAGCGCATCTGTCACCGGCAGTTCAAGCGCGTGCGATTGAGATGCGATTGTGTCCGTGATTTCTTTGTCCGACATGTTTTCGTGGTTCAGCGTGACGCCAATCACTTTGGTATCCGCAAAGGCTTCGATCAGCGCGATTTCACTTGCTGTGGTCGGCATGGACATGTTCGGAAAATCACATCGGTGCGCCCGTTTTGGTGCATGCTGCAAGATCACAGCATCCGGTTGGCTACCGCGCAAGATAAAGGCGGATGTACAAAACGCCGGGTGACTGAGCGCCCCTTGTCCTTCGATCAGAATGACGTCCGGTTGTTCACCGTTTGAGGCCGCGACAATCGCGCCTTCCAACTCGCCACAACAGAACTGAGGCGGCACAGCATCCATCGCAACGCCGTATTTTGCCCCCTGCATCAGCCCTGTCTGACCCGTGCCAACAAGCACTGTTTTGATCCCTTTTGCGTTCAATGCGCGCGCCAAAACTGTTGCCGTCGTGCGTTTTCCGATTGCGCAGTCGGTGCCCAAAACGGCAATCCGCAGCGCATCAACTGTTGCGACACTGCCGTCAAACAACCGCATGTCTTTGCTGAGTTTGGGTTTGCGGATATCGCGGATGGTGACCTTCTGCTGGCGGGCAAACGCTGCGATTTCGGCGTCATCACTCAGATATTCATGCAAACCACTGACAATGTTCATGCCAAGTGCAATCGCATCCAAAACAACCCCGCGATCTGTTTGCGAAAGTGTACCGGTTGAGGGCGCCATTCCATAGATGAACGTATCCGGCATCGTGGCTTCACGAAGAACCGCATCTTCCAAAGAGCCGAGGATCGGTATGTTGTTTTTTATGCCATCCAGAACCATGCCGCTGTCTTTATCCGTGTGGGCACTGTCGATGATCGAAAGAATGCGATAGGCTTGAGAATGACGCACAAGACCGTTTGCGGTCTTGCCGTCGATCTTTGCGAAATTGCCTTCACAAAAGACAACCGCAGTTGGGATTTCAGAAATAGGTCCATTTGTGTGCGCCTGAGCGCGTCTAACAGTCTGCGGACGCGTGTCGACAGAGTGTAGTTCGGGTTCCATGGGGTTTCCTTTGGTGTTGCCGACGCCCATGACGGTATTGTCATCGGCGTCGCATATCGCAGAATTGGGTTCGTCCAAGTTCAGTTGCTAAGAACGCACAACCCTTTGGATTTCTGGAAATTTCTGTCACATTCCCAACGGTTTCCCGAACTGTCGAGATGGGCGTTGTCCGGGATATCAATAGACACGCAGCTGTCGTCAGACGCTGCGAACCCGCGTTCGCATTTCCACCCCGGCCCATAAGTTGCCTCGTGGAAGTATCCGTTTGCGGGAACTTCCACGGCGCGACACGTATCGTCCAAAGCGAAAAAGCCACGATCACAGGTCCACGGTCGCCCGTAGCTTGATGCATTCAAGTAGGCATGTTCCGGGATCACAATTTCCAAACACAGATCGCCTTTTGCCTCAAAGCCCCGCGCGCAAACCCAAGAGTTTCCGTAAGTGTTATTGGCAAGATAGGCGTTGTCCGGCAGCACGATTTCCTGACACGTATCCCCAACTTTGGAATGCCCGCGCAGACAATGCCACCGCGTGCCTGACGGATCCAGAAATCCCCCCACCGGAACAGTAACAGCGTCACAGGAGGTGTCGTTGTTCTTGCGAAAACCGTGAACACACTCCCATCCCAGACCGTATGTGCGTTTCGTGTCATAGGCATTTTCTGGAATGATCACGGCGGCACACACATCCCCATCAATTCGGAAACCAACGTCACACGCCCAGCCATCGCCATAGCTTTTGGCACTGGCGTTTTCTGGGATAGACTGCGCGACTGTTGGCGACGCGAACACAAACAAGGCGCACAACACACCGGCAAGCAGCACTGCAGCCCCTTGCCAAATTGGCGAGCGACCCACTCTCAGGTCGCTCCAACGCACATGCGTCATAAGATCTGGCTTAAGACCCATCCAGCTTCAGCCCCTCGATACAGACATTCGCCAAAGCACGGCTTGGCTTATCTGTCCCGGGAAGTGTGGCCCAACCTGTGTCCATCATCGCTTTGCTGCGACTAAAACCCGAAGCGTCTTTGATACTGGCGAGTTTCGCCACACGATCTGGATCGTCCGCTGACATGTCCAAGCACACAGGCACCATCGCTTGCGTCACTTCTGTATCGGCAAATTCTTGTGCCATTTTTTCGGCGTTGCCACCTGTTGTCCAACCAAAGGCATTAAACCCAAGGATTGTCATCGCAACCGCACCGCCCAAAGCACCGTAGATGCCTGGTTTCGTCCATTCTGGAAATGTCATACGTGATCCTTTTGACGGAGAAAGCGCCGCCCCACTGTTTTTGTTTCTTTTTGCGCGACCCTGACCATGTGCCGGGGCTTTTGACTCGCGATGGTCTTTGGGGTGCACTGTCACCCCGCCCGCGCGCCATCCTAATGACGGAAGCCGTGCGGTTCTTTGGTCGGGACCAATCCGAAAACAGCGCTTGGCGGTCTTCAGGTACACTCACGGCCATTCGATAATCGTCAACCTTTGGTGCCGAGTGCCACGGCTCACAAACAACCGCGTACCATTTCTGGTGCCGTCATGCGCGATACCGTCGGCAATCGCCCCAAACATCAGATCTCTGCTGCGAGATTTGATAGCTGATTTTTTGATAGAGGTTGTGTTCGCTCAAGCGGGCGTGTCGCCCAGACTGCAGAAAAGCACAACGTTTGTGAAACTGATATAGCCTCAAACCACCGGAATTACAACGCGCAAGACTCCCTGCGTGTTTCGGCGCCATATAGCAAGTTCCAGTAAAACCACGCAGCCCCCACCCCGCACACGGCGCATGTGGCCAGCTTCGGGGTTTGGTCATGCCACATCATGCGGGCAAACAAAACCTGTGAAACAAAGCACGTGTTGCGCCCTTAGAAAGATCAAAATCAGAAAATCAATTCAATGCCCTAACAGCATTGTGGCGGAGGAGGTGGGATTCGAACCCACGGAAGGCTTTTGACCTTCGCCGGTTTTCAAGACCGGTGCATTCGACCACTCTGCCACTCCTCCGGCGGGTCGTTGGAACGCTCCTAACGATTTGTTTTCGATTCTGAAACGGCATTTTTTGAAGAAATTCGCGGGGATTTTTGCCGATTTGTCAGCGCAGCGCTTTTCAGATCACCCCTTGCACGATACTATTGCGATATCAAAGCACCTGCGCGCCGCGTTTGGTGCCAAGGGTGGTGAGCAAAAAACGGGCGAAAAATCGCCGGGATGGGGCAATAAAATATGGGCATTACGCACATACGGGGCATGGGTTTCGCACTAAGCAGCTGCGCAGCTTTGGGGTTGGCTGGTTGCGATGAAAATGGTGAATTCCTGCTGGGCCAAGGCCCAAATGCGGGATCAGGGACAGAATTGTCCGCTGTTTCTCCGCGCGGCAACAAAACAGTCGAACAAGACAAAGAAGCACCAGATGTGTTTCAAGTCACCGAAGCGGGGCTTTGGGACGGGCGGCCCTCGTTGGGCGGTGTTTGGGTTGCGCATCCTGATGTGACCGACCCGGAACGGGTGATCATCCGCAACGAGGATAACGGCAAATTTGTTGTCGGGGCGCTGTTTCGCCGCGAGCGCGATATTCCCGGTCCGCGCCTGCAGATTTCGTCCGATGCGGCGGCATCACTTGGAATGCTGGCGGGGTCTCCGTCACGCTTAAACGTGACCGCATTGCGCCGCGAAGAGATTGAGACCGAAGACGACGCAGTCGAAGAAGAAACGGTGGAAGAAGACGTCGCTGCAACCGCAGCGTCTGTGGATACAGCTGCGATTGACACGACAGTGCGCGACACGATTGAAACAGCCCCAGAGGTTGACGCGCAACCGCTTGACCCAATTGACCCGATTGCCGCCGCCGGTGCTGCAATTGACGCCGTGCCAGATGCGCCAGCAGTAGATGTCCCCGGCGTGAATGCCCCAAAGCGGCGCCGCGGATTGTTTGGTTTGTTCAGGAAGAAACAAGCACCAGAGGATTTGGAAGGCACCGCAACGGACATCACGCCAGATCCAATTGAGGTACAATCGCTGGACGGTGATGCGCTTGCCTCGGTCGAGACACCAGCAGAGCCTGTGGCGGCACCTGCCCCTGTGGTTCAACCCTCCAATCTCAAGAAACCATTCTTGCAAGTTGGGATTTTCAGTGTCGAGAACAATGCCGACAAAGCTGTCGCGCAATTGCGTGCAGCAGGCGTGTTACCAACCGTTCGTCCGGGCGAAAGCAATGGCAAACCGTTTTGGCGTGTGATTGTTGGCCCCGCGTCGACCCGGATTGAACAAAATGCGTTGAAGAGAACCATCCAAGGCGTTGGCTATACGGACGCCTTTGCGGTGAACGGTTGAAGACAGCATCAATCAAGGAGACAGACATGTTCCGACTAATGATCCTTTTGGGCGCTTTTGCATGTCTGTCTTTGCCTGCGACGGCCTTTGAAACACGGGCAACGTCCGCCTTTGTGTTTGATGTCAACACGGGCACTGTTTTGTTAAATAAAAACGCAGACACGCCCCTGCCGCCCGCGTCGATGTCAAAACTGATGACGCTATACGTGGCGTTTGAAGCGATCCGCGATGGGCAACTGAGTATGACGGAAAGCCTGCCTGTGTCGCAGCACGCCATGGATTACGGTGGATCGACATTGTTCCTGCGCGCAGGCGAACGTGTGTCCGTCGAAGACCTGATCCGGGGCATCATCGTTCTGTCGGGCAACGATGCCTGCGCCGTGATTGCCGAAGCTCTCAGCCCGGACGGGACCGAAGCAGGGTTTGCCCGCCTTATGACTCGCCGTGCCGTTCAGATGGGCATGACCAATTCGACCTTTATGAATTCCAACGGGTGGCCACAGGACGGCCATCTGATGTCGGCTCGTGACTTGTCGCTGCTGGCCACGCGGCTGATCCAGGATTTCCCGGAATTCTACCCGATGTTTTCCGAAACAGAATTTCTGTTTGATGCCAAAGAAAGCCAAAATCGCTTCAACCGAAATCCCCTGCTGCGCTTGGGCATTGGTGCCGACGGTCTGAAAACCGGCCACACTCAAGAAGCAGGCTATGGCCTGGTGGGATCCGCAAAACAAGACGGACGTCGGGTCGTGTTTGTGGTGTCTGGCCTGCAAAGTGAAAAGGCGCGCGCCGAAGAAGCCGAGGCCATTGTGAATTGGTCCTTTCGCCAGTTTGCCGAACGCACTGTCATCAAAGCCGGCACACGTGTCGCACAAGCTCCTGTCTGGATGGGGGAGGCACAGAAAGTGGGACTGGTGCCTGTGGAAGACAAAACTGTGTTGGTCCCCATTCTAACGGGCAAAGAAATCCCGGCAGAAGTTGTCTTTAACAGCCCCATCGAGGCACCTGTGCGCAAAGGCCAAGCATTGGGTGAGCTGGTCTTCACACCCGAAGGCCTTGAAGAAGTGCGTGTGCCTTTGGTTGCAGAAAATGATGTGCCCGCAGGTGGATTTATGACCCGAATTACAGCGGCCGCTTTGGTTCTGCTCAAGCAATTTGGCGTCACCACGCCCGAGACCGCACTTTGACGGATCTTGCACGCCCCCTGCCCGGCACGTTCCTGACATTCGAAGGCATTGATGGCTCGGGCAAATCGACCCAAGCCAAACGTCTTGCCGCGACGCTGCAGGCACACGGCCACGACGTCATTCTGACGCGCGAACCGGGTGGCTCAGCCGGGGCGGAAGAAATCCGGGCGTTGGTGTTGCAGGGCGATCCGGGACGCTGGTCCGCGGAAACGGAAATCCTGTTGTTTACGGCTGCACGACGCGATCACATGGAACGCACCATTTTGCCCGCACTGGAAGCCGGGAAAATCGTGATCTGCGACCGGTTTGCCGACAGCACACGCATGTATCAGGGCTTGTCGCGCGGTGATTTGCGACAGGTGGTCGACCAGCTGCACCGGCAAATGATTCAGCGTGAACCAGACATGACATTGCTGATCGACATGGACCCCAAAGCGGGCCTTGCACGTGCCTTGTCGCGCGGGGATGATGACAACCGCTTTGAGACCTTTGGCGAAGACCTGCAAACCAAAATGCGGGCGGGTTTTCTGAAACTGGCCGAAGAATTTGCAGATCGGTTTACTGTCTTTCACGGGGACCAACCTGTAGACAGCCTTGCAACGGATATTGAACGGGCTGTTTTGCCTCAACTGGTTGCAGCCTGACACAGGCTTGGGCGTGTGATCGGGCTGGCACATGACCAGTCGAGCCGCTAAACCAAAACCATGAGCGACGATATCCCAACGCCAGATCAAGTCCCCGGAGCACGCCACCCGCGTGATACCGAAACTCTTGTCGGCCAAGACACTGCGGAACAGGATTTCCTGACGGCCTTTCAAGCGAGCCGCATTCATCATGCGTGGTTGCTGTGCGGCCCACGCGGAACGGGTAAGGCGACGTTGGCTTATAAAATCGCGCGTTTTTTGCTGGCCACTCCGTCGCCGGACTCAGACAGCCTGTTTGGTGCACCACCCCCGCCGACAACGCTTGATATTCCTCATGATCATCCCGTAGCGCAGCGCGTTGCGGCCGGGTCAGAGCCCGGCCTGCGTGTGGTCATCCGCAGCGTCAATCCAAAGACCGACCGCCTGCGCGACCAAATTGTCGTAGACGATATCCGGCGGATGTCGGATTTCTTCCATCTGTCGATGGCCGATGGCGGGCACCGGGTTGTGATCATTGACGCAGCGGACGACATGAACCCATCCGCCGCAAATGCCTTGCTGAAAATGCTGGAAGAACCCCCTGCTGACACCACAATGCTGCTTCTGTCGCACCAACCGTCGCGATTGTTGCCCACCATCCGCTCGCGCTGCCGGATCTTGCGCGCCCGCCCTCTCAGCGCAGATGCCATGATGCAGGCACTCGATGCTTCGGGTGCGGATGTTGCCCCGTCGGTGGCCCTCTCTGAACTCAGCGCAGGCTCCGTCGGGGCTGCGTTGCGTCTGAACGGGTTATCGGGGCTGGCGATCTACAGTGAATTGATTGCGATCTTTGGTTCAATGCCCCGTCTTGATCGCCCGCGCGCCCTTGCGCTGAGTGATGCCGCCGCGCAACGCGGTGCAGAACAGAAATTGGACCTTCTGATCGACCTGATGGACGTGGCCCTGTCCCGTCTGTGCCGTCAGGGCGCATCGGGTCGCTCTGCCCCAGAAGCCGCCCCCGAAGAAGCCGCCATCTTTGAACGCCTCGCACCAACACCATTTGCCGCGCGCGTTTGGGCCACCCAAGCAGGCGAGATCAGCGCCCGATTGCGCCATGGACGCGCTGTGAACCTTGACCCTGCCGCGATGCTCCTAGATACCCTGATCAAGCTGTCTCAAACAGCGCAAGACATTCAAAGCCCGGCCCCTGCATGAGCATACCCCACATCACTGACAGCCATTGCCACATCGATTTCCCCGATTTCGATGGTGAACACGCAGACCTGGTGGCGCGCGCCGCAGACGCTGGCGTGACCCGGATGGTGACCATCTGCACAAGGCTGAAAAACGAACCCACTGTGCGCGCTTTGGCGGAAACCTATGCCCCCGTGTTTTATGCCGCAGGCACCCACCCGATGAGCGCCGCAGAAGAGCCGATGACGTCTGTGGATGCCTTAGTGGCGATGTCACAGCATCCAAAATTTGTTGGCATTGGCGAAACAGGTTTGGATTACCATTACACATCGGACAGTGCGGACATTCAAAAGCAGTCCCTGTCGATCCACATTGCCGCCGCACAAGAAACAGGGCTGCCCCTGATCATCCATGCACGCGCCGCTGATGACGACATGGCCCAGATCCTCACAGACGCCTACAAAATCAAACCTTATACCTGCGTCATGCACTGCTTTTCCTCCAGCGCGGCGCTCGCCAATGCGGCCCTTGATTTAGGCTTTTACTTGTCCATGTCCGGCATTACCGCCTTTCCCAAATCACAAGAGCTGCGCAACATTTTCAAAACAGCCCCGGTGGACAGGATCCTGGTGGAAACGGACAGCCCCTACTTGGCCCCGCCCCCACATCGCGGCAAGCGCAACGAACCCGCCTTTACCGCCCATACTGCCCGCGTCGGGGCGGAGGTCTTTGGTCTGGAATACCCAGACTTCGCCGCACAAACCCAAGCCAATTTCGACCGCCTTTTCTGGAAGGCAGCCGCCTTTTCGGCTGTGCCATGACCCAATTGCGCGCAACCATCCTGGGCTGCGGCTCCTCGGGCGGCGTGCCTCGCATTGGCGGGCATTGGGGCGATTGCGATCCGAAAAACCCCAAAAACGCACGCAAACGCTGCTCCTTGCTGGTGGAACGCGATGGCCCCGACGGGACCACGTCTGTTCTGATCGACACGTCGCCTGACCTGCGCCAACAACTGCTCGACGCAGAAATCGGGCGCCTTGACGGAGTTGTCTATACACATGCCCATGCAGACCACGTGCATGGTGTAGATGATCTGCGCATGATCGTGATCAATATGCGCGAACGCCTCAGCGTCTGGGCCAGTAAGGCCACCGAAAAAAACCTGCTCGAACGGTTTGCCTATGTCTTTGTGCAACCCAAAGGATCTTCGTATCCCCCCATCCTGAACATGCACCGATTTGACGGCCCCTTCACGGTCGACGGCCCCGGTGGCCCCATCCCCTTTGACCCGTTTGAGGTCGACCACGGCGCCATCACCACGCACGGCTTTCGCATCGGGGATCTGGTCTACCTCCCGGACGTGATCCGCATCCCGGACCCCGTGTGGACCGAGCAACTCTCGGACATGTCTGTCTGGATCGTTGACGCCCTGCGTCGCAGCCCACATCCAACCCACACGCATCTGGATCAAACCTTGGATTGGATCAAAACCGTCAAACCCAAGCGCGCGATCCTCACCAACATGCATATCGATCTCGACTACGACACTGTGCAAGCAGAAACCCCGGATCACATCCAACCTGCCTTTGACGGCATGCGTGTGACATTCACCGCACCATGATCCTCCTGCTCATTTCTTTTTGCCATCACTATCCTCGGGGGGAGTCGCCTCTGCGACGGGGGGCAGACAGCCCCCCTCAAACCTGTCGTGCGGCCGCAAGGCCGCTCCGCTGGCACAGATAACACAATGCAAACTCTGCTCGACGTCATTGTTCCGGTCTTTTTACTGATCGGCTTTGGCTATCTCAGCACCGCATTCAAAGCCTTCCCCATTTCCGGCATCGACGGACTTATGCGCTTTTCTCAAAGCTTCGCGATCCCCTGCTTGCTGTTTCACGCCATCGCCCGGATTGATATCGCCACACATTTCAACCCTAACCTTTTGGTGTCCTTCTATTCCGGCGCTTTGATCTGCTTTACCTTGGGCATTCTCGGCGCCCGCGTGATTTTCAAACGCCCCGTTGAGGACGCCATTGTCATTGGCTTTTGCTGCCTCTTCTCCAATTCCGTGCTTCTGGGCTTGCCCATCACCGAACGCGCCTATGGGCCCGAGGTTCTGAACGCCAACTATGCCATCATCGCCTTTCACGCTCCCTTCTGCTATCTGCTGGGCATCACCACGATGGAACTCACCCGTGCGCGGGGTGAAAGCCCGATGGTCGCCTTTCGCAAGGTCGCCACAGCAATCACACATAACGGGCTGTTTATCGGCATCAGCCTTGGATTTCTGTGGAACATCGCGGCTCTGCCTATCCCGCAAGTGGCCGATGATGCGCTCACCCTGATCACACAAGCCGCCTTGCCCACAGCCCTCTTCGCTTTGGGGGGTGTTCTCTACCAGTACCGCCCCGAGGGAGACGCCTGGACCATTGCCATGGTCTGCGCCATCGCGCTGATCCTGCACCCGGCCTTGACGTACTTCATGGGTCGCTCTCTCCAACTGCCCGCTGAAAGTTTCAAACCCGCCGTGCTGACCGCCGCGATGGCCCCCGGCTTTAACGCCTATATCTTTGCCAATATGTATGGACGCGCCAAACGCGTGGCCGCCTCTTCTGTCCTTGTCGCCACCCTCGCCGCGATCTTCACCGCATGGGGCTGGCTTGCGGTTCTGGGATGATCAGAAGACCGCACAAGACCTCTTGCACCCACGCCGCCTCTGACTTAGGACAAGCGCCAGCGCGGGTATGGTGAAAAGGTATCACGCGAGCTTCCCAAGCTTAAGTTGAGGGTTCAATTCCCTCTACCCGCTCCATATCCAAGAACACAGTGTGATCTATATCACGGCACGCACGCCAAAGGTTTGGCTAATCTGGCTTCAAATTTTCAAAGCACACAAGATTTTTCACCAAAAGCGACGCGGTCGCAGAGCGTCGCGTCCAATCGTCCGTTTGAAATTATTTCGCGTGAGGTCCCGATGCCCCAAGGAAAAAATCAAAAGAAAAAACCCAGAGTCAAACGTAAGGCAAAACCGCCTGTCAGATCCGAAGTCCAAGACCTTGGCCCAAGCAAGAAAAAGGCAGCCCTGTTACCCGACTCAGGCAGACACAATTTCAGCAAGACCGCAAAAAAGAACTTTCTGGAAAAAGAAGAAACAGCGGAATTTGTCGTTGAATTAGGCCTGACACCAAAGGAACTGGAACAAAAGATCAAAATCGCCTTCCTACACCGATGCCATTCCTATCCTTACAAAGCGATCAAACTTGATGTCTGCCATTACGTCAACGGAGAGATGTCGGAAACTGTGTTCAAGCCCATCTGGAATGCAGTCTGCGGCGACCTCGAATCCGCTGGTCCAACGTCACAAAAACATCTGCGGAAATTGAAACTTGCGGCCGCGGCAATGCAACTCGTATATCCCACGAAACAAGCTGTTGACGCGGCCCGAAACACTGCTGCGA
Organism: uncultured Paracoccaceae bacterium; assembly: GCA_938038825.1. Taxonomy (GTDB): domain Bacteria; phylum Pseudomonadota; class Alphaproteobacteria; order Rhodobacterales; family Rhodobacteraceae; genus Aliishimia. The sequence continues at coordinate 11,300 of CALHST010000367.1, forward strand.
AATCTGCAAGCTCAGCTATTTCATGGCTCAACGGCCAAGCGAACAACCTGGATGTCGGCGACGGCATTACCAACAGCTCGATTAGCGATCGCTTGGATTTTGATTATGAGTCCGCGTCCGAAGACGTACCAGGCACAAGCCGCAAAAAGTTCCGGTTCAGAAAGAAAGATAAAGACATTGCGCAGGCCAATCTCCTCAAGAAAAAGCCCGTGCGGATGTTGACTGAAGAGGATTCTGACGGCGACGATGCTCTGGTGACCTCTAAGCGAAATCCGAAAAAGAAATTCCGCAAAGCGCGCGAAGGTACGCCCGAGACACAGAAGTTGATCGACAAGACACCACGCGAAAAACGCGAGCGAAAAGCACGAGCATTGTTCGAATAACAGGCCTGGTGATGACCCGTAGGTCCATAATACCGTGGGTCGCAAGAAGACAACCGGGGTCTATGGCTTTTAGAACAAACCGATAAACCACAGCCTTTACGTGGATTTTCGCGGGTTTTGTTGGCCTTCAGATTGTTTGATACAGCCTCCTTGCGGCCATCACCAGTTAACGCGTGGCCGGTGCGTTCATCCTCACACTGGGTTGACCAGCAACCTGTTGAAGTCCGCCGAAATAGCCGTTCAGCAACGCACCGTATTCATCCCGCAGATTGCGTTTCAGCACTTTGCCAGTGGCCCCCAATGGCAGCGCGTCCACAAAGACCACGGTGTCGGGCGTTTGCCATTTGGCGATTTTGCCATCAAAGAAGCCCAGCAAATCCTCTGCTGTTGGCTCCGCCCCTTCCGCCTTGACGGCAAACAGCACAGGGCGTTCATCCCATTTCGGATGCGGCAGGCCGACAACGGCCGCATTTGCCAGATCCGGGTGGCCAATGGCGATGTTTTCCAGATCAACCGAGCTGATCCACTCTCCACCCGATTTGATGATGTCTTTTGAGCGGTCCTTGATGCTGAGATACCCGTCGGGGTCCAACGTCGCCACGTCGCCTGTGTGGAACCAGCCATTGGACAGGGCGGACCCCGCCTCCATCTTGAAGTAACTGTCCAGAATCCAAGGGCCCCGGCACACAAGATCGCCTTGGGCCTCGCCATCATGGGGCAAGGGATTGCCTGCATCGTCCCAGATCTCCAGCTCAACCCCGTAAGGGGGGCGGCCCTGATTTTCGCGCTGTTTGCGCTGTTGTTCGGCAGGCAGATCCGCGTGTTTGGCCAACGGTTGATTGGTGGAGCCCAGCGGGCTCATTTCCGTCATGCCCCAAGCGTGGATCGTGTCCACGCCATAGGTGTCGCGGAAGGTGTCGATCATGGATGGCGGACAGGCCGAGCCCCCCACGACAGTTCTAGTCAATGATGTCAGCTCGGACCCTGTTTTGGCCGCTTCGCCCAGCAATCCCAACCAGATGGTCGGCACCCCGAGGGCGATGGTTACCTTATGGCTATCAATCAGCGTCACCAAAGACGCCCCATCCAACCCCGGCCCCGGCAGAACCAAACGCGCCCCGGACATGGCCGCCGCATACGGCGTGCCCCAGGCGTTCACATGAAACATCGGCACCACAGGCAGCACCACATCTGATGCGGAAAACCCGATGCAATCCTTAGTATTGGACGCAAAAGCGTGCAGCAGAGTTGAGCGGTGCGAATACAAAACCCCTTTAGGGTTGCCCGTTGTACCGGACGTGTAACACAGCGAAGACGCTGTGCGTTCATCAAACTGTGGCCACGTGTAATCGCCCGCACCGTCCGCAATCAAATCATCATAGATCAGAATTCCCGGCAGCTGTTCAGACGCACCATCATCTGAACCAGACATCAGCACGATATGGTCTACATGGGTCAAATGGTCCCGCACAGCTGCCACCAAAGGTACAAACGTGCGATCAATGAACAGAACTTTGTCCTCGGCATGGTTCAGGATATAGGCCAACTGTTCGGGATGCAGGCGTGGGTTAATCGTGTGACACACAAATCCCCCACCAGAAGAGCCAAAGTAAATCTCAAGGTGACGCCGGTTGTTCCAGGCAATGGTCCCACAGCGCGCCTGCGGTTCAAGCCCCATCTTGCTCAACGCCGCCGCCAAGGCCCGCGCGTTGGCCTCGACAGTGCCCCAATTGGTTGTCTCTTGGCCCCCTTCGGAGTTCACAGAGAAAATCTGTGTTTCTCCATGATAGCGCGCAGCATGTTCCAACAG
>CALHST010000368.1 GCA_938038825.1 uncultured Paracoccaceae bacterium
AAGAATACCGCTGAAATACCGACAAAATACAGACAGGCTACAGACAACAAAAAAAGGGGCTGCGCGCCTTGCAACTGACCCCGCGCTTGCATAGGTTCTCGCAAACTTTCAGGGCCTGGCTGGGCACCTGAAACCCCACAACATGCGAGCACGACATGGAAGCCATTGGCCAGTTTATCCCGTTGATCTTGATCTTTGCGATCATGTACTTTCTGCTGATCCGTCCGCAGCAAAAGAAGTTGAAAGAGCATCAGGCCATGGTCGAAGCGCTGCGTCGCGGGGATCAGGTTGTGACCCAGGGCGGGCTGATCGGGAAGGTCTCGAAAGTCAAGGAAGACAACGAGATAGAGGTCGAATTGTCCGAAGGCGTCAAGGTGCGGGTGGTCAAAAGCACTGTGGCACAGGTTTTGAATAAAACTGAACCAGCTAAGTAAGCTTTTCCTTCTAACCCTTTGTTAGGGCTCCAAAATGCTGCAAATCGAGACATGGAAGCGAGTCCTGATCATTCTGACTTGCGTGGTGGGGCTGCTTCTTGCGCTGCCAAACGGGTTTTATTCGAAGGTCGAGAATTACAACGACGCACATGCGCTGCAGGCGGCGGGTCAACCGCTGAGCGCAGATCAGACTGCTGGGTTGGATGACTGGCCGTCGTTTTTGCCCTCCAACATTGTGAATTTGGGTCTGGATTTGCGCGGTGGTGCGCATCTGCTGGCAGAGGTTAAAGTCGAAGACGTTTATGCCGCGCGCATGGCCGCCTTTTGGCCCGAGGTGCGCAATGCTTTGCGCGCGGAACGGGCCACTGTTGGTACAGTGCGCTTGCAACCCAGCCCTGAAGACGTCCTGCGGGTCAAAATTTCCAAGCCCGAAGCTTTGACGCAAGCCGTTGAAATTGTGCGCTCCCTTGCGCAACCAATTGTTTCCCTTACTGGGCTTGGTGTTACGGATATCGTGGTACAAGCCACTGGCGACACAATGACGATCCAGCTTTCGGATGATGAAAAGATTGCCTCCAACAATCGGACGATGTTGCAATCGCTTGAAATCGTACGTCGCCGGATCGACGAAGCAGGCACGCGTGAGCCGACTATTCAGCGGCAAGGCGAAAATCGTATCCTGATCCAAGTGCCTGGCATCGGCTCGGCGTCGGAACTAAAAGAGCTGATCGGAACCACGGCGCAACTGACGTTCAACTCTGTCGTTGGGGTGGGATCAAACCCAAATGCCACGCCGGGTATTGGCAATATTATCGTGCCTTCCTTGGATGAGCCGGGCACGTTCTATACAATTGAACGCGCCCCTGTGGTGACGGGTGAAGAACTGGTCGATGCGCAGCCCTCCTTTGACCAAAACGGCAATCCGGCGGTGACCTTCCGATTTAACACGTCTGGCGCCCGAAAGTTCGGCGATTACACTGCGGCCAATATTGGATCACCTTTTGCGATTGTACTGGATAACGAAGTTGTTTCTGCGCCCACAATCCAGTCCCACATCGCAGGCGGATCGGGTATCATCACGGGGCGTTTCAGCGTCGAAGAAAGTACCAATCTGGCCATCTTATTGCGCGCAGGCGCACTGCCTGCCGAGCTGATCTTTCTTGAGGAGCGTACAATCGGCCCTGAACTTGGCCAAGACAGCATCGACGCTGGTAAAGTGGCCACAGTGGTCGCCTTTATCGCGGTGCTGGTTTTCATGTTCCTGAGCTATGGCTTGTTCGGTGTCTTTGCCAACATTGCGTTGATCATCAATGTGGGGCTGATCTTTGGTTTGCTAAGCTTGATTGGGGCGACACTGACCTTGCCCGGCATCGCGGGGATCGTTTTGACAGTCGGCATGGCGGTGGATGCCAACGTGTTGATCTTTGAGCGGATCCGCGAAGAGCTGAAAACCGCCAAAGGTCCGGCGCGGGCCATTGAGTTGGGTTATGAAAAGGCTCTGTCGGCGATTTTGGATGCCAACATTACAACATTTATCACGGCCGTAATTCTGTTTGCCATGGGCTCCGGCCCGGTACGCGGCTTTGCGATCACATTGGGTCTGGGTATTATGACGTCTGTCTTCACAGCGATCTTTGTAACCCGTCTGCTGGTAATTTTCTGGTTCGAACGCAAACGACCCAAAACGATTGAGGTGTAAGATGAGACTACGACTGGTCAAACAAGGCACCAATTTCGACTTCTTCAAGCGTTGGAAGATGTGGCTGGGCATCTCAGGGCTGCTGATGGTGATCGGCTTTGGATCTTATCTTTTGCAAGGTTTGAATTACGGGATCGACTTTCGTGGTGGAACAACCGTGCGGACGCAAAGTGAGCAACCTGTTAACGTCGCGGGATATCGACAGGCGTTGGAGCCTCTTGGTTTGGGTGATATTTCCATAACCGAGGTTTTCGATCCAGGTTTTGCCGCTAACCAAAATGTCGCGATGATCCGCATTCAAGCGCAGGACGGGGATGAGGCCGTCACGGTAGAGACAATTACGTCTGTCCAAGATGCTCTTCGTGGAAGCATTCCGGACATAACGTTTACAGCCACTGAATCCGTTGGCCCGAAAGTCTCTGGCGAGCTTATTCAAACGGCTGTTATTGCCGTGGTGCTCGCGATTGGCGCAGTTCTCATTTACATTTGGTTGCGGTTTGAATGGCAGTTTGCCCTGGGCGCTGTTGCGGCCTTGGTGCACGATGTGATCCTGACAATTGGGATTTTCTCGGAACTGCAGATTAAATTTGATCTTGCGATCATCGCGGCGTTGCTGACAATTGTTGGCTATTCGCTGAACGACACTGTGGTTGTGTTTGATCGGGTGCGTGAGAACTTGCGCAAGTATAAAAAACGTCCCCTCTCAGAGGTGTTGAACGTGTCGATCAATGAAACACTCAGCCGGACTTTCATGACATCGGTTACCACATTACTTGCGTTGATCGCCTTGTTTGTTCTGGGCGGGGATGTGATCCGGGGGTTTGTCTTTGCGATGATTTGGGGCGTGATCGTAGGGACGTATTCGTCGATCTTTGTGGCCTCTTCGATCCTGCTGTATCTGGGCGTCAAACGCGATTGGTCGAAGCCTGATGGCAATGCCGGTACACAATTTGCGAATATTGACGCCTGAACCAGCCGTCTTTGACATGGGCGACTAAAGCAAAAAACTGCACATTGCGGGCGCCAGATACGCCGTCGCTTGTTGTGGTGTCGGAAAAGGAGGGATGAGATGCGTCTTAACGAAATCGACTTTAACGACAGCGCTCCAGTGGATGGGTACGGTCCCGGTTTTTTTCGTATTGGCTCTGAAGTGTTTCACGGCCCCGTTCTGACGGGACCTGGCGGTACTCAAAGC
>CALHST010000369.1 GCA_938038825.1 uncultured Paracoccaceae bacterium
GAGACAACACTCAGCGTCGCCGCATCGGATCCTGCCTCTATGGCAGATGCCCCCGAAAGAATTGCGGCAGCCGTGTCCACTGTAAACGGGGCCGAGGCCCCCACATTGGACAAAACGCCTGTGTCGATCACAACATAAAGCACATAGCTCCCACGGGGGATGCCTGTCATCAATGTCTCGGAAAACGGTCCCGGCCATGTGCCTTGACCACTTTCCGTAGGTGTGCCCCCCCCTGCGGTTTGTGCATGTCGCACATCAGTTGCCGATGGGGCTGGTTGGGTGGACGGCACCAAAACCCAGTAAATGGCCGCCCCATCAGGTGTGTCCTGCGCGGTCAGTGCAACGGGTAGAGCTCCTCCGCCCGCCAAGGCGCCAACACTGACGACATTGATCTGAGCGGGATTTGTCTCGGGCGCAGTGCCACCATCATCATCCCCGACATGCAGGCAAGACAAGGTTAATCCCATCGCCAAAGATGGCATCAGGACAATCCAACAATGCCAGTGGCTGTGGTGCCGCTTGCCCAGACACGCTGCACCCGTACCGGGAATGTAATCCCCGCAGCAACGTGCAAAACCACATCATCGCCATCCAGGGTGCTGACCCGGACTGCACCAGACACAGACACATTCAACGCGCGCGTCGGTGTTGCCAGATCCGCACTGTCGCTGGGCACAATCGCATAGGCATGCGTCGGGGGACTCTGAAGACCATGGCGGCTACTCAGGTTAAACTTGTCTGGCATAACACTCATTTCCTTTGTTTTAAGGCAGCCCCCATAAGAGGCCGACAGATGTCGTATGGGCTGCGCTTATGCGTGTGACCCAAGCGCTCTCGCTCTTGGATCGTCCCCTCACACAGACCAAGACGTCATAGACACCGTGACGCGTCCAAAATTCGCGGCTGCCTTGAAAATTCCAGAAATTGGTTACGATTCCCCGGTAGTACCGCACGGTGGGTCTATTGCGGCACGTCTTGTGATCCGCTAAGGCAGAATTCGCGCGGATCTGTCCCATTGGGTCAGTTGGCATAAAGACAGGATTCAACAGCCTATGGTATTTGGAAAATTGTTGGCGGGGGATGGCCTAAAAGCCCGTTCTATCCGCAGCATGGGCTTTTCTATCCTCAGTTTTGGTGGTGGCAGCGGGCTGCGACTGATCGGGAATCTGATCCTCACGCGGATCCTGTTTCCCGAAGCCTTTGGCATGATGGCCCTGATCCAGATTGTGATCGCAGGCCTGACCATGTTTTCCGACTTGGGCATTCACAGCGCGATCATCAAAGACGAACGCGGGAATGATCCAGATTATCTGAATACTGCCTGGGTTATGCAGATCTGTCGCGGGGTCTGTTTGTGGCTTATTACCTGTCTTCTGGCGCACCCTGTCGCCAATTTTTATAACATCCCCGAGCTGGCGCAAATCTTACCAATCGCCGGGCTGACAGCGATTATTCAGGGCTTTAATTCAACCAAACTGGCAACGGAAAACAAAGCACTGCGCTTGGGGCGTACGACGGCGATTGCCGTCAGCGCACAGTTCGGAGGGCTTGTTGTCACTGTCGCTTTGGCGCTTTGGTTCCAAAATATCTGGGCCTTGGTTTTTGGAGGATTGGCCACCCCTCTGTTGATGCTGATTGCATCCCATATCGTGCTGCCCGGGCATAACAATCGTTTGCAGTTCGACACCACAATCGCACGCAGCATTCTGTCCTTTGGTGCCTTCATTTTCATCGCCAGTGCGGCCACCTTCATTTCGTTGAATGTCGATCGCGCAATCTTGGGTAAATATGTCTCTCTGGAAGAGCTCGCCCTTTACAATATCGGCTTTTTTCTCGCCACAGTGCCTGTGCAATTGCTCAAACGGTTGGTCGAAAGGGTCATTTTTCCGCTTTATACAGCCCGCCCACCCAAAGACAGCCCCGAGAACCTCCACAAACTTGGGCAAAGCCGCATGGCTGTTATCTTGTTGGCTTTGGGTATTACGGCCTTTCTTGCCTTGGTCGGCACACCTTTGATCGCGCTGCTTTATGATGCACGTTATCATGCTGCCGGCCCGCTTTTGACGCTGATTGCTCTGGCGCATATGCCCGAACTGATCACAACGCATTATGCGCTTGCGATCATGGGGGCTGGTAACAGCCGGGGCTTTGCGGTGTTTTTGGGGTGTGTGGCGCTTTTTAAAACCACACTGATTTTTCTGGGGGCGGTCTATTTTGGCGTGGTTGGTGTGGCCATTGCTCCCGCGATCGCCATATGTTTGCTCTATCCAATCGCAATCTGGCTGATCCGTCCCTATGGGGCCTGGATTCCCAAACATGATCTCGGGCTGATCTGCCTGATTATTGTCGTGTCATCAGGCATTATTTGGATCAACTGGCCCTATATTGGCCCCTTGATAGAGACCGCATTCGCCGAACTATAAGAGCCTGCGCGCCCTCAAGTGTCATTTATATTCGATCAATGCGCGCCGTTTGCCTGTCAGGCGGCCGCGCCAATACCCCAAGATCCCTTGCACTTCGGCCAGTTTGCCAAATGTCAGGAACACCGCTTCTTCCCAGTGGCTGCCGCGCAGCATCATACGCACCGCTTGGGCAGGCCAGGCCAACAGCACCAGCAACGCCCAGGGTGAGATGAAAACAGCGCCCAACAGTGCCAATCCTGGGATCAATGCCCCCCAGAACAGCGCACGGCGGGTTTCGCTGACGCGATAGCGTTCAGGCCCCCGCCCATACATCGCGGCCCCCTCGGCA
>CALHST010000370.1 GCA_938038825.1 uncultured Paracoccaceae bacterium
AAATCGTGACGATGGAACAGGGACCGAAATCGCGTGCAATTCACCCGCGAGATCATGGAACGCAAATCCAATCGCTGAAATGCCGTCGGAGTGTTCGTCATTGTCATAGGCCAGCCCGGTCTCACTGATCTGATCTAACAAATTACCAAACGCATCAACGTCCAATGCAGCCCCAGTGCGCGTTGCTTCTGCCGAAGCGTATTTCATTGCTGTGTCACGTGGTAATTTGGCCAGACAAGCCCGCCCGTTGGCGGTGGTTGTCACCGGGAAGACCTCACCCACAGAAGACACAGTGCGCAAACGGTGCGTACCGGGAACCTGATCGATAAAGATCATCTTGCCGCCGCGCATAACCGATAGATCCGAGGTTTCGCCCGTCGCTTGGGTTAGATCCGCCAAAAGGGGTCGGCATTGTTCGGCGGTATTAAACTGCGCGGCCTCTGCCAAGGCGCCAAGCTCTGGTCCAAGACGTACGCCGCCGCCTGCGGTGTTTGCAATCAGCAATCTCTCAATTTGTAGGGCGCCGACGATGCGTTGCACGGTCGAGCGGGGCAATCCCACTTCGGTCGCGATCTGCCCAAGGCTAAGTCCTTCGGGATACTCTTTAAGGCTGCGCAACACTGTCGCCGCCCGCGAGATCACTTGAATGCCACTTCGGCTGTTTTCAGTTTCATCCGTGCTCATGTGCTCTCCGGGCTTTCGACTTGTTTGCAGTCATACGGTGGTGCGATGGATTGTCAAGATATAACCGCATTGTGATACAGTCGAATTGCATTGCAATTAACTATTGACCGCAATGCGGTGCATGTGTATCAAAATGTAAATCGGTCGGGAGGCCAACCAAACATCGTGAACCCAAATAACGTTGCCTTGGCAGCGAACAGAGGACTTGTATCCATGGTGGACATTCGCGGAATTGAATTCCAATCAAATACCGAAAATGACATGGGGCTGGAGTTTGTGAACCTCAGCCATCGGTTTGGGTACCAGTGCCCGAACTGGCCCTACTTCGATGACGTACATATTGAGCGTAAGCACTACATGGCCAAGTCTGGCGTACTTAGCCAAACAATGACCCACACGATGCACGTCACAACCCATATTGACGCGCCTGCCCATGTTGTTCAGGGCACACCGTTTATCGACGAAGTGCCGCTGCCGCATTTCTTTGGCTCTGGTTTGGTTGTGTCGATCCCCAAGAAAAAATGGGAATCCATCACGGGTGATGATCTTGAAAAGGCCTGTGGTCATGCAATCCGCAAAGGCGACGTGCTGATCATCAACACCGGTTGGCACAAGCAATATGAAGACGGGGATTACTTCTCTTATTGCCCGGGTCTTGTGCAATCGGCAGCCGATTGGATGGTTGAAAAAGGTGTAAAAGTTGTTGGCCACGACACGCAAGCCAACGACCACCCCCTTGCCACGGCCATTGGCCCGCAACGCAATGGCCCGATCCATCCGCATCTTGAGAAAGAGTATTTTGAATGGTCCGGCGGCCGTGACTGGAAAGATGATTTTCCAGAATGGGAACCCGTCCATAACACGCTGTTCAAGAACGGTATTCTTGGCATCGAAAATGTGGGTGGTGATCTGGATAGCGTCACAGGCAAGCGCGTGACCTTGGCATTCTTCCCCTGGAACTGGGATCGGGGTGATGGTTGTATCATCCGCTTGGTGGCCATGACCGACAAGGCGCAAGCCTACCGTATCGAAGCAGGCGAGCCGTTCTAATGCACCTCAAGCGCTTTGCAGATGCCATGCCCTATGACGCCCCCAATCATTGGGGCGTCGCCGGGCTGCGCCTTCAGGGGTTTGAAGATGGTGGTCCCGAAAACCAATGGATCGGTTTCTCGCAATTCCTGCCAGGTGGCGGCGCCGGCCCTGATAGCACCCCATTCGAGAAGGTTTACGTTGTGCTAAGCGGTGAGATGACTGTCGAAATCGACGGGAAAGAAACCGTGCTGCGCGCCATGGACAGCTGCACCATTCCGCCCGGCGAAGTGCGCCGGATTGAGAATAAGACAAACGATATATGCAAAATGCTTGTCGTGATCCCGTATCCCGATGGCAAAAGACCGGAGTAGTCCCATGCCTCTCGATAATCCGCTTGCGATGTTTGATGTGACGGGCAAGGTGGCGCTGATCACTGGCGCGTCCGGTGCCTTTGGCGCAGTTGCGGCGCAGTGTCTGTCCGGCGCTGGGTGCAAAGTTGTGCTTGCTGCTGGCAATGCAGCCGCCTTGGCTGAGGTCGCCGCATCTTGCACCGGTGAGGTGCACCAGATCAACGCGCGCCCCAACACGGAAGCCGCGTGTGACAACATTGTCGCAAACGCCGTTGCGGCCTTTGGAGCAGTCGACATTCTGGTCGTGGCCTCTGGCATGAACAAAGTTGCCAAGATTGAAGAGATGGAACCCTCAACGTTTGACGCAGTGATGGACGCAAATGTCACGCAATCCTGGATGATCGCTCGTGCTGTCACCGCGCAAATGAAGGCGCAGGGCAATGGCGGCAAGATCGTCTTTGTTTCTTCCGCACGTGGTTTGTTGGGCCATCCTGCAGGCTATACTGCTTATTGCGCATCAAAGGCTGCTGTTGACGGTTTGACCAAAGCGCTTGGCTGCGAGTTGGGACCAACAGGAATCACTGTCAACGCAATTGCGCCAACTGTGTTCCGGTCACCATTGACCGCTTGGATGTTTGAAGACACGCCTGATGCAATAACCGTCCGCAATGGTTTCCTTGCACGGGTCCCAAAAGGGCGATTGGGCGAACCCGAGGACCTTGCCGGTCCGCTGCTGTTTCTCGCGTCACAAGCCTCTGATTTTTACACCGGGCATATTCTGTATGCTGACGGTGGCTATACGGCGGGTTGATCGATGCGCAAGAATTGCCAAACAGCCGTTATCGGTGCGGGTCTTATGGGCCATGGCATTGCATTGACGCTCGCCCGTGCGGGTCAATATGTGCGCATCACAGATCCAATGGAAGACGC
>CALHST010000371.1 GCA_938038825.1 uncultured Paracoccaceae bacterium
GAGTATTCGTCATCGACGTCAATCGTGGCTTCTTCGACCGGCTCAAGGCGCACGCCATCGTCTTCTTTCATGATCACTTGCGGGCGCGAAATGCTCAGCTCAAAACCCTCGCGGCGCATGTTTTCAATCAAAACACCCATCTGCAATTCACCGCGTCCAGACACTTCAAATGCTTCGCCGCCAGGTGTGTCTGCGATCTTGATTGCAACGTTGCTTTCTGCCTCTTTGTGCAGACGGTCCCGGATAACACGCGACTGCACTTTTTTACCATCGCGGCCCGCCAAAGGGCTGTCATTAATGCCAAAAGTCACAGTGATTGTTGGCGGATCAATGGGCTGTGCATCAAGGGCTTCATCAACAGCCAATGCGCAGATTGTATCGGCAACAGTGGCCTTGGACATGCCGGCGATGGACACAATGTCCCCAGCCGAGGCTTCTTCGATATCTTGCGGCGCAAGTCCTCGGAATGCCTGAATTTTTGTTACGCGAAACTGTTCGATTTTCTGACCAATGCGGGACAGCGCCTGCACAGTTGCACCCACTTTCAGCTTACCGCTTTCAACACGGCCTGTCAGCACGCGCCCGACAAAGGGATCCGCGCCCAGTGTTGTTGCCAACATGCGGAAATCTTCGCCTTGGCGGCTGATCTGACGGGGTTGTGGAACGTGGTTTACAATTAATTCGAACAGCGCAGTCAGATCTTTGCGTGGGCCGTCCAATTCATGGTCCGCCCAGCCGTTCCGACCCGACGCATACATGTGAGGGAAGTCCAGCTGGTCATCATTGGCATCCAATGAGGCAAAGAGATCAAAACACTCATCGAGTGCGCGATCAGGTTCCGCATCAGGTTTGTCGACCTTGTTCAGCACCACAATAGGACGCAGCCCCAATGCCAGCGCTTTGGATGTCACAAATTTGGTTTGTGGCATTGGGCCTTCAGCTGCATCAACCAACAAAACAACGCCATCGACCATCGACAAGATCCGCTCGACCTCGCCACCGAAATCGGCGTGACCGGGCGTATCCACGATGTTGATCCGTGTTGTTTTCCACTCCACAGATGTGGGTTTTGCAAAGATCGTGATGCCGCGTTCGCGTTCCAGATCGTTGCTGTCCATGGCACGTTCGGCCACGGCTTGATTTTCGCGGAACGCGCCTGATTGCTTCAGGAGTTCGTCGACGAGGGTAGTTTTACCATGGTCAACGTGGGCGATAATCGCGATGTTTCTCAGTTCCATGAGGGACCTATCATTTGATGCTTGCCCGCGCCTTATCGTGCATGTGCAGAAAAGGCGAGGGGGTGTTTCAAAATAGCGCAGCTTTGGCGGCGGGATTTATGCGAAATGCATTCATAAACCGTGCGCACCGCATCGCGTTCCATCGGCAGGACAATCCCGTTAAGTCAATAAAACAACGAGTTTCGGCAGGCTGTATTTTGTCGGTACTACGTCGGTTTAAAATGCTGGCAACGCGCGGATTAACGTTGTGTGCGCTGTATCGCGTAAAGGTTTTGCGATCCTACCCTAGTGCACGGCGGTTTTGGAAAAAACCTGTATGATCACAATCCCAGCCATGATCAACGCCATGCCAAAAACTGCCGGAAGGTCGAGCTTTTGTGCAAAAACCAGCCATCCAATCAACGCGATCAGAACAATGCCAAGGCCGCTCCAGATCGCGTACATCACACCCACGGGCATGTATTTGAGCGTCAAAGACAAGAGGTAAAAGGCCACCGCATAGGCAATCACCACGATGACCGAGGGCCAGAACTTGGTGAACTGCTGAGACGCTTGCAACGCGGTTGTCCCAATGGTTTCAGCCGCGACAGCGCAAATAAGGTAAAGATAGTGCAGCGGCATCTGACGCTCCTGAATTGATCAAGGGCAGGCCACTTCAGCGCGCCCTTGATTTGTGTAGCGTGACCGTCAAACACTGACCAGTATTTTCGCAAAAGCTTAGGCAGACAGGGCCTTGCCCAAGTTTTCATCCAGCTTTTCAAGGAAGCCCATAGTTGTCAGCCATCCCTGATCAGGCCCTACCAGTAAGGCGAGGTCTTTGGTCATAAATCCGCTTTCGACCGTATCGACGATGACTTTTTCCAGCGTTTCCGCAAAGGTCATCAGTTTGGCGTTGTCGTCCAGTTTGGCCCGGTGCTTAAGGCCACCGGTCCACGCATAGATCGACGCGATTGAGTTGGTGGAGGTGGCTTCGCCTGCCTGATGTTGGCGGTAGTGGCGGGTGACGGTGCCATGTGCGGCTTCGGCCTCGACTATTTTTCCGTCTGGCGTCATCAGTTGTGACGTCATCAGGCCCAATGATCCAAAGCCTTGGGCCACCGTGTCGGATTGTACATCGCCATCATAGTTTTTGCAGGCCCAGACAAATTTACCGGACCATTTCATCGCCGACGCCACCATATCGTCGATCAGGCGGTGCTGGTAATAGATCTCGGCCTTTTCAAACCGATCCTTGAATTCGGCATCAAAGATACGCTGGAAGATCAACATGAACTGACCATCATATTCCTTGAGGATGGTGTTCTTGGTGGACAGGTACACAGGCCAGCCCAGGTTCAGGCCGTAGTTGAATGATGCTCGGGCAAAATCTTCGATAGATTTGTCGAGGTTATACATCGACATGAACACACCGGAATCCGGGGCGTCAAAGACCTCGTGTTCGATCACAGTGCCATCTGCGCCTTCGAACTTCATGGTCAGTTTGCCGGGGCCGGGGAATTTCATATCCGTGGCTTTGTACTGATCGCCAAAGGCGTGGCGCCCAATTACAATGGGATCCGTCCAGCCGGGGACAAGGCGCGGTACGTTCTTGCAGATGATCGGTTGGCGGAAAACAACACCGCCCAGAATGTTGCGGATGGTGCCATTGGGCGACTTCCACATCTCTTTCAGTTTGAATTCTTCGACGCGCGCTTCGTCCGGGGTAATTGTCGCGCATTTTACAGCGACGCCCACTTCTTTGGTTTTTTCGGCGGCATCAATGGTGATCTGATCATTGGTGTCATCGCGCGCTTCGATCCCAAGATCATAGTAAAGCAGGTCGATGTCCAGATAAGGCAGGATCAGTTTCTGTTTGATAAAGTCCCACATGATGCGGGTCATTTCATCGCCATCCATTTCGACAATGGGATTTTCTACTTTGATCTTGGTCATGATGCCTCTGCCAGTGGTCTGAGTCGGTTTAGTCTTACCTGAATTCCAGTGCGCGGAAACCCGATTTCCTCGGGATTAGCGTTTGTAGGAAAGAATGGTTAAATTTGTATACCGTTGTATGCATTGACTTGAATTCAGGGCTCCGATAGGGCAGGCGCAAGACGCTGTGCTTGGGAGTTTCGCCCAACGGATGAAGCCCCTATATGCGCAGAGTAGCCGCAACAAAAGGAAGCATCATGTCCCAATCCGATAGCCCTGACATCATTTACACCAAAGTTGATGAAGCCCCAGAACTGGCAAGTGCGTCGTTCCTGCCGATTATCCGGGCCTTTGCCGGTGCGGCTGGGATCAACGTGGGCACTAAGGACATATCATTGGCTGGTCGGATC
>CALHST010000372.1 GCA_938038825.1 uncultured Paracoccaceae bacterium
CTTCACGATATAGATGAACTGGTTTGCCAAAGGTGGCAGGATTCGGCGTATCGCTTGCGGCAGGATCACATAACGCATGGTTTGGGCGTAACTTAAGCCAATTGTTTGCGCCGCTTCACGTTGTCCGCGCGCGATGGATTGAATGCCGGATCGGTAAATCTCGGCAGTGAAAGCGCTGTCAGACACAGCCAATGTGATGATCGCACCCCAGAACGGATCAATCGGGATATCCAAGCCCATGGACTTAAAGATAATTGGCAACCCATAGAACACCCAAAACAGCATTGGCAAAAGCGGAATTGAACGTACAAATTCCACGTACACCCGATTCAGAATGCGCCATCCACGTTTCGTTGATTGCCCTGGCAAGGCAACAAGCAATCCCAACACAATCGAAATAGCCGCGGCAATGACCGAAATCAGGATCGTGCTGCCCATTCCCGATATGAGAAACTTGATGTTCACCCATCCGTTTGGTGTGGCGGGGTTGATCACATACCATCCCCAAGTGCCAGCGGACCCACACCCAGACAAAATCAAAAGCACAGCAAACGAAAGACCCAGTTTTTTCATGATATGCGCCTTCAGTGCTGCAAGATTTTGCCAAGGAAATCACGGCAACGGTCTGTCTTTGGATTGCCGAAAAAGGCTTCGGGCGGCGCTGTCTCGACAATCTCGCCTTCATCCATGAACACCATTTTGTCTGCCACTTTGCGCGCGAACCCCATTTCGTGGGTTACGACAACCATGGTCATGCCCTCTTGCGCGAGTTCGACCATGACATCCAACACCTCAGAAATCATTTCGGGATCAAGGGCAGAGGTCGGCTCGTCAAACAACAACGCTTTGGGTTCCATACACAGGGATCGCGCGATCGCGACCCGTTGTTGCTGCCCCCCCGACAATTGTCCTGGCTTCTTGT
This sequence comes from uncultured Paracoccaceae bacterium, assembly GCA_938038825.1. Classification (GTDB taxonomy): domain Bacteria; phylum Pseudomonadota; class Alphaproteobacteria; order Rhodobacterales; family Rhodobacteraceae; genus Aliishimia. The sequence continues at coordinate 923 of CALHST010000372.1, forward strand.
CGGCCTGATCCGGAATGCGCACCCGTTCCAGATAGTGGCGCGCTTTTGTCTCGGCGTCAGATCGGTTGAGACCGCGTGCTTTCATGGGACCCAAAGTCAGGTTGTCCAGCACACTGAGATGCGGGAACAAATTGAATTGTTGGAACACCATGCCCACTTCGCCTTGAATGGACGCCATCGAACGTGGATCGTTTGTCAATTCGACCCCATCCAGCTTGATCACGCCTTTTTGATGTTCTTCAAGCCGGTTGATGCAGCGCACCACAGTTGATTTTCCCGATCCCGAAGGCCCGCAAATCACGACCTTTTCGCCCGTCTCTACAGTCAAGTTGATGTCTTTCAGCACGTGAAAGTCACCAAACCACTTGTTCACACCGCTGAGTTCGATTGCTGCTAGTGACATCCCCTGCCCACCTTGTTAAATTCTGTCAGGACAAGTTGACACTGCCCGAGTGGCAAAGCCCTGTGCAAGGCCCTATTACGCGGTGGCAAAAGAATAAACACATCATCCAACGGAGACATCTGATGAAAAAACTCTTTAAGGCTGTTGCAGTGGCTGCGATTGGCGTCGCGTTATCTGGCGCGGCTCAGGCCCAGTCGGCTTTGAATGACATTTTGAACAATGGCGTGCTGAAAGTTGGCACAACAGGCGACTGGAACCCAATGACGGTCCGCGATCCTGCGACCAACAGCTACAAAGGGTTTGATATCGACATCATGACCGAGCTGGCTGCAGATCTGGGCGTGGAAGTCGAATTTGTACCAACAGATTGGAAGACATTGGTGAATGGCGTGGTCGCAGGCCAGTACCACATCACGGGGTCCGCGTCGATTTCGCCCCCACGCATGAAGGCAGCCGGTTTTTCCGAAAGCTATATCTCGGTCGAGATCATGCCCTTCACAGCGAAAGAGAACGCGGGCAAGTATGCGAGCCATGACGAAATCAACCAACCCGGTGTGAAAGTGGCGACCACTTTGGGGACCACATTCGAAAAATTGGTGCGTGACTGGTATCCAAACGCTGACATCAAAGTGGTGGAAGCCCCAGCACGTGGGTATCAGGAAGTTCTTGCTGGCCGTGCCGATGTTTTCATCACATCCAATATCGAAGGCGCGACCCTAGAAGAGAAGTTCGGCGTGGTCGCTGTTGAGGGCGCAGAAGCACGCGCACCGACCCCAATCGCTATGTTGTTGCCACAGACTGACCAAGTTTGGATCAACTATGTGAATAACTGGGTAAAAGTGAAAGAAGCCAAAGGGTTCTTTGAAACAACGAAGGCGAAATACGGCCTATAACCGGTTTCTCTTAGGGTCCGTCTTGTCAATTCCTGAGACGGTCAGCTTTATGACAAACGAAAACCCGCTGGCGTGTTCCAGCGGGTTTTTTGTTTTTGTTGTGTGATCCAACTGTCCTTAACCAGACAGTTTTGCCAAATCTTCGGACAATGCCCGGGCATCTGCGATACTGCGCTGCAAAGCGGCCAATTTTTCGGTGTCGCTTGACCCTGTCGGCTCTGCGGCCAAAACACGATTGATCCGATTGGTCGTGGCTGCATTTGTGGGTCCAACTGAATTGCGCTGGTTCAGGATCCTAACCTTCAAATTTGCCAGTTCGGACTCTGACCCACGGATTTGTGCGGCAAGCGCGGCATTGCGTTGCTCTGCCGCGGCCACATCCGCCTCATCTTCTTCGATCTGACGTTGATAGGTACCGCTTGCGATACCTGAAACCCCATTGAAAAAGCCCCCCTCAGCCGGATCTGTGCTTGTTTCGCACCCCGCCAGCACAAGGGTGAAAACGATGATTGACTGTCTAACCATAGTCATAGCGTCCCTTTACAACGACGTTGCAAGATCATTGGCAATCGCCTTCATCTCGGCAATGCGTCCTGCCAGTTGCTGAAGGTCTGGATCAATTGGGGCCTGGTCATCGCGTTTACGTTTGGTCAGATCCCGGGTTGCCGCAAACTCTTGTTCCCGAACCGATGCACCTTGGATCGCAAGTTGCATTTGTCCAAGATTGTTTTGGGCCTCTGCCACTTCGCGTGCCACCTGTTCCTCTGTTGCCTCGCCAGCTGCGGCTTGAAGCCGTAAAGAGGCCAATTCGTTCTTTTGCGCAACCAACGCTGCGTTCATGACATTGATCGTTGCTTGCATTTCCGCAGCATTGCGATCCAGATCCGTCTTAACCGCTTTCAACCGGCGAGCACGTCGGGTGAATTTACGCTGGATCAAAGCGACGTAGGTGCCTGCAGAGGCCCCAGCCAATCCACCAATTGCAAATCCTGTTCCGCCGTCATCATCATCGCCAAGCGTGATGTCCAACAGCCCGCCCGTTGCGGCACCAGCGGCAGTCCCCTGCAAGATTGTCTTTTGCATGGCCCGCGCCGCACTTCGCAGTTCCTTTTCAACTTGGGAGTCGCCTTGAATAATTGCAGGTGATGATGTTGTGGTTGTCGTCGTTTCGGAACAGGCTGTAAGCCCAATTGCTGAAACGACAAGGATTGTGGTCAATCGTGGGAAAGTAAATCTGCGAGCCATTTATAACTTCCTTTTGTGGTGTCCTCGACCTGTGTCAGATGACCCAGAAACAAGGCGGCATTTTCATTAATCTTTAGTCCTGATCCCGCCAAATCGCGGGAGGATTCTGCGCTGCCCAGTAATGCAAGGCTGGCATCTTCCGGGAAAAACACGGAGGAGCGTACGAGAATGTCGTCGTAATAGGTGCGGCTTTGATCCAAACGGCGCAGAACGATACCCTGCGCACGGCGGATCGCGTTCAAGTCGCGGTTCGCCTGTTCAACAAGCGGTATCGCGTCTGAATTGGTTTTGGCGATTTCCTCCATCTGTGCCATTGCATCTTCTGATATTTTCAACGTCCGCTTAATGCTGCGCAATGCAACCAAATCTGTGCGGACTTGCTGCAATGTGGTCGCCGCCAAAAACATCGAAACTTGCGCCGCATCGGAATACAGCTGCGTTTCACTTAGGGTCGCTGGATTTGGCAACCGTTGCTGATATGTGCGCAAACCTCGGCTCAACGCGCCATCACTTGCCAATCCCAGCGCATTTAATGCCGCAGACAGCTTGTCCTGATCGGCAGACGCAATCAGGACATCCGCGTTCTGAAATGTGCCAAGCTGATCAGAGGACTTCAAAGCCACGATCCGATCTTGTGCAAACTGTTGGAACAAACCTTCGGGAAAGTCGCGCAGATACCCTTCGAAATCAGCGGCTTCCACACTGCCGGAAATTTGGCGCCAGCGTGCCAACTCTTGTGTTTGCGCGTCGCTTGGCACATCAAGCGCGTCCGCAGGATTGAAGCTGTGCTCTCCCAAGACAGCCTCTTCAACCCAGGGTATTTGGCGGCCATTCGTTTCCAACACCACATCTTGGCGCACCCGGCCCAGCATCAATCTGGCATCCAAACCCGGTGTCGCGATATGTTTCAAAAGCGCCGAGGTATAGGCAGAATTGTCACCAAGCCCGTCATACGCCACATTGCCGGGATCGGTTGCATAGGCAATCAACAGCCCGGCTCCGCCCGTTTCACGCACCAGTCCGGGGCGTACAAGACCTTTGGTAGTAAAGGGGTTGTTGCGACAGGCATCCAAAATGACCAACCCAATTTCAGGCGCGGCCCGGGAAAAAACCTCGCGCACGTCGCTCATGGCAATGGACGAACGGCGCAAGGCGCCCAACTGACCGCCGGAAAAGTCCGTGCCGATTAAGTGATTTTCGCCCCCAATTTGCACCCCGTGGCCCGCGTAAAAGAAAACGGCCATTTCTGCGCCGGTGGCCGTGACTTCGAATTGCGCCAAAGCGGATTGCATGGTTGCCGCATTCGAATCTGTGATTTCGGTCACATCAAAGGACAGATCCCGCAAGGCGGCCCCCAACGCAGAAACATCGTTGGTCGGATTGCGCAAATCCATGTCGGCCACAGAATAATCGCCGTTCCCGATCAGTAAGGCCACGCGCTGCGCCACAGCCGGAAATGTGCTGCCAATTAAGATAATCAGTGTCGCCAATAATAGCGTAAAAAGTCGTGTCATAATCGCATGGTTAGGCAAGAATCGTGCGGATACCTGTGATGTTGCGCACCTTATTACACAAAAGAGCGTGGTCAAATGCGCATTAGTTCGGCAACTTACGCCTATCACGACAAGGACTCACACTTATGCTTTCTGAAATTCCGGGTCTTATGGACCAAATCCGCGCGCGTTTTGCTCATGTTGATGCATGCCCCTTTGAAGGCCGCCGTGTCTTTTTCGAAAATGCAGGTGGTGCGCTGACCCTGAATTCAGTTGTCGAAACGTCCGCAAAATTTGCGGCGATCCCGGATAACCAAGGCCGCGACAATGCTGCATCACATGCGCTGGTGTCGATTATCGACAAAGCCAAAGAGGACACTAAAACGTTCTTTGGAACGACTACTGGGCAGGTCTTTGTCGGTGAAAGCGGAACAGAGTTGTTGTTTCGACTTGTGCGCAGCGCCGCAACACTTGGACAGGCGGGGCAAATTCTTGGCAGCACTGTCGAACATCCTGCAACTCGTTCGGCCTGTATGCGATGGTCCGAAGTCACGGGTATGGATTACGTGCAAGTTGCTCATGACCCGGAACTTGGGATCGTGACGCCGCAAGGCTACGCAGACCATGTCACGCCGCAAACCCGCGTGGCCACAATCTTGCACACCAGCCCGGTAACGGGCATGGGCAATGATGTTGCCGGATGCGCTGCCGCGATCCGCGCGGTGGCACCCGCATGTTTTATCATTGTCGATGGGATTCAGCATGCCAGCCATGGCGGCATCGCAATTGATACCTATGACATCGATGGCTACGTGATCTCCCCTTACAAGGTTTTTTCGCGGCACGGATATGGAGTCGCATGGGTGTCGGATCGCTTAGCCGCTGTTCCACATGAAAACCTGGTGGGTGGACCTTCGGGCGCATGGGAATTTGGCACCCGCGACACGGGCAGCTATGCGACAATGTCGGACGTGGTCGACTACTTCGATTGGCTCGGTGGCGAAACATCTGACGAAACAGAGTCTCGCGCCCGGATCGAAGCGGCAGGTCGTGCAATCCATGAACATGAAAAATCTTTGACTGACGCCATGCTTTTCGGAACCGGCAATCAGAAAGGGCTGGCAGAAATCGACGGAGTGACGATCATCGGTGGCCCCGAAAACCCAGCGCGCGAAGGATTAGTTTCTGTAGCTGTAGACTCGGTTCCGGCGACCGAAGTTGTCGCCCATCTGCGCAATCAAGGGATCCGAACTCATGTGCGCAAACCTGATCATTACTCGGGCAATATTCTTGAGCCATTGGGCCTGGAAGGCTGCACACGCGTGTCCCTTTGCCACTACAACACACATGCTGAAGTCGCGGCTTTTCTTGCAGCGTTCGCGGAGCTCGCAAACCGCAGGTGACGACTGACCATTCGGAACAGCAAAAAAGCGCGTTCAAACGAAAGAACATCGGCGTTAAAGATGCAAATCTTGGAAACAATCGCCGAAAGTCGAAAAAGTTGAAATATGTCAACTTGTGGGGAATTTTGCGCCAAAATGTGTCTAAAAAGTCGTATCTAGCCACAAATTATCTCACACACGAAAACCAAAACTCTAGCATGTCTCGTAACTTATCCCCAATGGGGATAAGTGGGTTTGGTGAAAACATACATGAGATTACCGCTTCATCTTGTTGATTTTGAGCAATTAAATTAAAACAAACCCTATCGGCACGCAGTCGTGTGACGACGCAGTGAATCCGTGCTCAGTGCGATCTCTCAGCCCTGTTCTTGTAAGTGTTGCATCAGTGCAGGTCGCACACTCATCTCTCCGCGATGGCGCGCATCTGCAATCACTTTGCGCACTTCGGATAGATCAGCACGCCGCAAAAGGCTCTTTACTGGCCCAATCGACGCGGGGCGCATCGACAGAGCCCGCAACCCAATTGCCGCAAATGCCAAAGCCTCGACAGGGCGCCCTGCATCCTCACCACAAAAGCTCAGGGGTGTCTGCGTCGTGTCGCAGCACTCTACGATCCGCTCAATCAAACCTAGAAAACTGACATTCAAGGTGTCGTAACGCCGACGGACACGCTCGTTCTCGCGATCCGCCGCGAAAAAGAATTGTTTAAGATCATTTCCGCCGATCGAGATGAAATCGACCTCTTCAAAAAATTTACGCGGCGCAAAAGCAAGGCTTGGGGTTTCTAACATCGCCCCTACTTCGATCTTTTCTGGCAACACATGGCCCAGCTTTGTTTCACGCTCCAGCGCTTTGTCGACTTCGGCTCGCGCC
>CALHST010000373.1 GCA_938038825.1 uncultured Paracoccaceae bacterium
CAAACGCGCGGCGTCTTCTGGAAATGCAGGGGACGTGGTCTGAACGGGTTGTTCAGCCCAATCGAGCCTTTTGGCCGGCGAAATCACAACAAGCATAGTAAACCCCCATCTCTCTACGGAACGTGACTTAGCCCGCTTCCCGCAAGACGTCCAGAAATGCGGCCCCAAAACGTTCTGTGCGCTTGTCACCCAGCACATGTTCCAGCGCGCGTTCGTCGGCATTGCGTAATTTTGCGACTTTGGACAATTGCGAAGCCGAACAGCTGAGCGGTTTGTCCGTTCCTTCTGAGCCGCGCGACAACTGGCTTTGGATTTCGATCAATCTGTCGTAAATCGCGCCTGCATCTTGGCCTGCAAGTTTCATGCGCGTTGGATGCATCGGCTCGGACGCGCCGGTTATCACAGACAAAAACGCATCCCCATATGTTTGCAGTTTTTTCGCGCCAACACCGGTAATCCCGGCCATTTGATCAAGTGTCAAAGGCCGCTGTTCCGCCATTTCGATCAGGGTTTTGTCGTTGAAAACCATATAGGCAGGCAATTTGGCGGCTTCGGCCAAGGCGCGCCTCTTGGCTTTGAGAGCCGACAGCAAAGGGGCGTCTTCTTCTGTGACCAAGGCTTTGACCACTGGACCGCGCTTCGCAGATCGGATGGTGTCCCGGCGCAGCGTAATTGTATCTTGGTCGCGCAATATCGGCAACGCACGATCTGTCATGCGCAACGCACCGTGCCGTTCGGGATCCGGGCGGATAAGGTCGTGTCCCATCATTTGGCGGAACACAGCTTGCCATTGGCGACGATCATATTCTGTCCCGACCCCAAAGGTCGGCAGGCTTGCATGACCACGCGCGCGAATTTTATCCGTTTCGTTGCCCAGCAATATGTCGATCAAATGACCCGCTCCGAACCATTCTTCGGTCCGCAGAATTGCAGATAGCGCCTTGCGCACTGCTGTGGTTCCATCAAATGTATCAGCTGGCGTGTCACATAAATCGCAATGATTGCAGGCGCTTGGGTTCTCTCCGAAATAGGCCAACAGATTGATCCGCCGACACTCCAGCGCTTCGGCCAAGCCAAGCAAGGCGTTCAGGCGCGCGTGATCAGCCATGCGGCGTTCGGGAGGCGCAAGGCCCTCGTCGATTTGAGAGCGGCGCAGTTTGATGTCTTCCGGGCCGAACAAGGTCAACGTTTCCGCTGGCGCACCATCCCGGCCTGCGCGACCGATTTCCTGATAGTAGGCTTCGATGGATTTGGGCAAATCCGCATGCGCGACCCACCGCACATCCGGTTTGTCGACCCCCATTCCGAAGGCGACCGTGGCCACAACGATTAACCCATCTTCGCGTTGAAAGCGGGTTTCCGCGATACGGCGATCTTCGGCCTCCATGCCGCCATGGTAATGGATTGCGGGATGGCCAGCTTCGCGCAGAGCTCTGGCCAAGCCTTCTGTTTTGGCGCGGGTGCCACAATAGACAATACCCGACTGGCCTTTGCGGGCGGCGGCGAATTGCAAAATCTGCTGACGGGGCTGGTTTTTGGCGGCAAAGGCCAAATGCAGGTTTGGGCGATCGAAGCCGCGCAGGAAACTACGCGGTTCGCCGCCATCAAACAGCTTTTGAACAATTTCGACCCGCGTTTCGGCATCCGCTGTCGCAGTAAAGGCCGCCAAAGGCACATCCAAAGCGCGCCGCAGCTCTCCGATGCGCAGATAATCCGGGCGGAAATCATGACCCCATTGCGACACACAATGTGCCTCATCCACGGCGATTAAGCTGACGCCGATCCGGCGCAACATGCCAATGGTCGATCCCGTCGCCAAACGTTCCGGGGCCATATATAAAAGCTTTAGCCGCCCGTCTTCCAAAGCCTGCCACACTTGGTCGGTTTCTTCCGGCGTGTTACCAGAGGTCAAAGCACCAGCTGTGACGCCGACTTCTTGCAACGCGCGCACTTGGTCCCGCATCAACGCAATAAGCGGTGAAATCACCACAGTAACGCCCTGTCGGATGAGTGCTGGAAGCTGAAAACACAGCGACTTGCCGCCGCCTGTCGGCATGATAGCCAAGACGTTGTCGCCTTGTGCAACAGCGTCCACGATCTCTGCCTGACCGGGGCGGAAATCATCAAAGCCGAATACGTCTTTTAAAAGCGCCTGCGCTGTCATGAACTCGTTTTAGCCGAAGTGTTTTTAACTGCTCGTTAAGCGAACAGTCTCACACTCGGGTCTTGTAAACAAGGCACGGACAGCGCCCAACTTAGTAAAATGCGGAGATATTATTATAGAGAACAATCCGCAGCGCCGCGATACCCAGCAATGCAATCAGGGGCGCCAGATCCAAGCCGCCCATTTGCGGCAGGACGCGCCGGATGGGCCCGTAAATCGGTTCCACAAGGCGTTGCAATCCATACCAGATTTGCGCGACCAACTGCTGATGCAAATTCAGCACCTGAAAGTTGATCAGCCAGGACATGATCAAATGTGCAATGATAATGAACCAGATGACGTTCAGAACCAGCAAGAGAATTTGGATAATCGACAGCATGTTGGGCCCTTCCTTCGTCCCGCACAGTTAAGGATCCGTTCGCAAAAGGGCAAGAGCACGCTTGCCAGTCCGGCGTTGGCCTGTTTGTAATCACACCTAACGAACAGGTGGGAACACGCATGGCACAACCGTCACTAAAAAAGCGTATCTGGGGTTGGTACTTTTTTGATTGGGCCAGCCAGCCCTATCACACCGTTCTGAACACCTTTATTTTCGGGCCGTTCTTTGCGGCGATTGCGGCCGCCTATTTTCTCGATCTGGGTCTGAGCGAAGATGCGGCGGACGCAAAGGCACAAAGCACATGGGCCGTCGCAACAGCCATTTATGGCATCATCATTGCGTTCACAGCCCCAATCTTCGGGGCAATGGCAGACAATTCCGGGCGCAGGACCCCATGGATCGCCGTATTCAGCGTGATGTACGTTCTGGGCGCGGGATTGTTGTGGTTTACGAACCCGGACGGCAGCAATCTGTATTGGATGCTGATGGCCTTTGGGTTGGGCTTTATTGGTGGTGAATACGCCCTGATCTTTACCAATTCGCAACTTCCCGATTTGGGGGACAAAGACGACATTGGGAAAATTTCCGGGTCGGGCTTTGCTTTTGGGTATGTCGGCGGGATCTTATCCCTGACCATTGCGCTGGTCTTTTTCGTGGCACAAGACACCGGTAAGACCGTTGCCGGGCTTGATCCTATTTTCGGGCTGAACCCGGACATGCGCGAAGGCACGCGGTTTACCGGCCCCTTTGTCGCCATGTGGTTTATGATCTTCATGATCCCATATTTTATGTGGGTTCGCGAAGTCCCCACCGGGCGTCCCAGAACATCCGTTAAACAAGCACTCAACAGCGTTTGGGCGTCGGTCAAAGGGCTTGTCGACCGGGTAAGTCTTGGGTTCTTCTTGGGATCGTCGATGTTGTACCGCGATGCCTTGAACGGGCTTTATGCGTTTGGCGGCGTTTATGCGAACCTTGTGATGGATTGGGAGGTCAGCCAAATTGGCGTCTTTGGGATTATCGCGGCGTTTGGGGCAGCTGTGTTCAGTTATCTTGGCGGCTTTGTTGATCGTAAATTCGGGCCAAAGCCCGTTGTTGTGAGTGCGATCTTGATTTTGATGCTGACCAGCCTGACCGTTATCAACCTGACGCCGACATCTGTTTATGGTGTGGAACTATCCGAGGGGTCTGGGCTGTCAAACACGCTGTTCTATATCTGTGGGATTTTCATTGGCGGTATGGGGGGCGTTTTGCAGTCTTCCAGCAGGTCCCTGATGGTGCGCCATTGCAACCCAGAGTCCAGCACCGAGTATTTTGGTCTTTATGGCTTGTCTGGCCGTGCGACCGCGTTTTTGGCGCCAACACTGATTGGGATTGTGACCGCCGTCAGCGGAAGCGCGCAGATTGGCATATCTCCGGTGATCGGCTTGTTCCTTTTGGGTTTGATTTTGTTATGGTGGGTCAAAGCAGAGGGAGACCAAACGTGATCCGACTTCTTGCCATCATTCTAGCGTTTAGCTTTGCAATGCCCGCGCATGCGCAGCTGGCGAAACAGCTTTTTGGGAACAAAACCCAAGGTTCGCAGCAAAAACCCGCACCGTTGGGCGGATACGCAAAAGGCTGCATGGCCGGGGCGGAACAATTGGCAGAGACGGGTCCAACTTGGCAAGCGATGCGTCTCAGCAGGAACCGGAATTGGGGGCATCCTGAAACGATTGATTTCATCAAGAAACTCAGCCGGAAAGCCGCACAGCAAAGGGGTTGGGATGGCTTGTATATCGGGGATATCTCGCAACCCCGGGGTGGTCCTATGTTGACAGGTCACCGGAGCCACCAGATTGGGTTGGACATCGACATCTGGATGCGCCCGGCAGATCGATTGAACCTAAGCCGCAATACGCGGGAGAACATCTCGTCCATCTCAATGCGGCGGGCAAACGGGGCATTTGTCAACGGCAGTTGGACACGTGCCCATCATGAGATTGTCAAAGCGGCGGCAAAGGACAAGCGTACAGCCCGGATTTTCATCTTTCCCGGCGCAAAGGTGCAGATGTGCAAAGATGAAAAAGGCAACCGCGCCTATTTGCGCAAAATCCGACCTTGGTGGGGACACCACTATCATTTTCACGTCCGTTTGTCCTGTCCCAGAGGCGCACGCGGTTGTGTCGATCAGGCGGCACCCCCAGCCGGGGATGGCTGCGCGGAAGCACAGGAGTGGGTAAACAACATCTTGAATCCACCACCACCGCCCAAAAACCCACCCAAAGCGAAACCACGGCGCGAATTCGTGCTGGCCGATCTGCCCCGCCAATGCTCCGACGTTTTACGCTCGCGTTAGTCATTGCCCTTATCGGCACCAACAGTTTTGGCGACACACTCATCCCGGAGACGCGGTTTCTGCTTCCTAAAGCAGGGCCAGACTTCGGAGGGCTGTCTGGACTGTTGATCCATGCAGATGGATCTGCCGGCACTGTTTTGTCGGATCGGGGGTATTTGTTTCCTGTGACCTTCAAACGGGCTGCAAATGGCGCCTTGATTGGGATCTCAATTGGGGATGGGCAAAGCCTGAACACCTTTTTGGGTGACGAAGACAGAATGGACAGCGAGGCGTTGGCGATCACCCGGTCCGGCGATCTTCTTGTTGGTTTCGAGCGGCCGTCGCGTATGGAAACCCTCACCGATGGTGGGTTCGAGACGGCGGCACGCCAACCGTTTCCAAACGCTGGCTTGCGACGCGGCAACAAAGGATTGGAAGCACTTGCGGCACATCCAAACGGGTCGATGGTTGTGGGGTTACAGGAAACGCCGGCGAAAGGCGAAGACAGCATTGCGATTTATGCATTGGGATCAGATGAACCGGCCCCAATAGGCCACCTGCCCTATGACAAGCCGTTTCAGGTGACTGGTGCGGATTTTGGCCCGGACGGGCGGCTGTATATTTTGGAACGGGCGTTTTCGTTTTTGGGCTTTCGAACCCGGGTGCGCAGTTTGGATCTGGCGACGCCGGAAATCCCCCCGGTCACGCATTTTCAAAGCGCGCTGGGTGACTACGACAATCTGGAAGGCATCTCCGTTTGGGCAGATACATCGGGCACAACGCGGGTGACATTGGTTTCGGACGACAATTTCCTGTCCATTTTACGGTCCGAAATCGTGGAGTTGGTTCTGCAATAGGCTCTTGTCAGGACACAAATGCCCCGCTAAAGCGAGGCGTCTTGGCGATCGGCCAAGGCCAAGTGTCCGACTACCTTGATAAAACGGAATGAAATCAATGACTCGCGCTCATCTCCCTGGCATTCTTGCCATGGCCATCATTGTGGTGGCTTCAAATATTCTTGTGCAATTCCTGTTCGGCAACTGGCTGACCTGGGGTGCATTCACGTATCCTTTGGCCTTTTTGGTGACAGACGTCATGAACCGGGTTTATGGCGTTGGCCCTGCACGCAAAGTGATCTTTGCAGGCTTTGTCGTCGGGATTTTGTGCTCGCTTATCGGGTCGCAGATCATGCTGCAGGGTGATGGGTTCACCTATGCCGCTGTGGCTCTGCGTGTTGCCATTGCATCGGGCACCGCGTTTTTGATCGCACAACTTGTGGACGTCTTTGTTTTTAACAGCCTGAGAGACGGCAACTGGTGGCGCGCGCCTTTGGTATCGAGTGTGATTGGGTCCGCCTTGGACACAGCAATCTTCTTTACTCTGGCGTTTTCAGCCAGCGTTTCGTTCGGTGCAGCTGCAGACGCAGAAGTGTCTTGGGCGTGGGATCTTGTTCCCCTGTTAGGCATCGGCGCTGAAAGCCCTTTGTGGGTGTCCCTGGCGATCGCGGACTGGATGGTGAAGCTGTCCTTGGCCCTGATTGCCCTTATTCCGTTCAAGTTGCTGACAGATCGGATGTTAGTTGCGAAAATTTCTTGATTTTTAACCCGGATGTGTCACCTTCATAGATGAGTTCAACAAATCGGAAGGAGGTGATCCAGTGTCAAGAAAGATGTTGGAGAGAGGTGTCGGGACAACGTGTGAGGTGCGCCTCTAGGGCAGCCCCGAGGGGATGACCCTCGCACGCAGGTTACGGCCTTACCGGCCCCACCTCCAAGAGATTTCGAAAGGGCCGCCTTACCTTGGGCGGCCCTTTTTACATGCAAAACCGTGTATGGCTGGGTATATGGCTGCGTAAATGGCAACACATATGGCAGGACGTCCGGTATGGGACTGCGGATTAACGATCAGATCGAAATCGCCGATTGGGAGCTGTCGGAGGCGTTTGTGCGCGCATCAGGCCCGGGTGGGCAGAACGTCAACAAGGTGTCCACTGCTGTCGAACTGCGGTTTGAGGCCGCGCGCAGCCCCAACTTGCCCGGCCCGGTCAAGACGCGTTTAAAACGGTTGGCGGGCCGTAAATGGACGTCTGACGGTGCCATCATCATTTTCGTTCAAGATACCCGCCATCAGATCCGCAACCGCGAGATCGCCCGTGAAAGGCTGGCGGAGCTGATCGAAAAAGCGCTGCATGTGCCAAAACGACGGATCGCGACGCGCCCAACATTGGGATCGAAACGGCGGCGTCTGGATGCCAAAAAACAGCGCGGAGAAGTCAAAAAACTGCGCGGCAAGATCGACGACTAGGCGGACGCTGCGCATTCACTTGGCACCAGATTCGCACCCACGCACGCGCATTCGATGTGAAAGTCCCCCGATTTCAATTTTCGAAAAATAGGGTGGATTTTCCGACGACCCCTTTGGCCCAAAGATTGCGCGATCAACGACACGACGCAATATGGATCCATTTGATTGTTTTCATAAACTATTTTTCAACTCATACGAAAGTCCTTACCCGCTAAGCCGTTTCTTTGGCCGCTTGATTGCTACAATCTTAACGAATTGACGCTAAGTGGAGTCACCCACTCCTCCTACCTTGGTCGCAGTTCTTGCATCAATTCAGAGGTCAAAATGGTAGACTACACTCTCAATTTCGATAACGAAGACTACGTCCTGACGTTCATGGACGAATTCAATGGAAACACGGGCAGCTATTTTCAGGGCCATGGTTCGAATGGAATTTGGGCCACATCGTTTTCTCCGCATTTGGATGACTCACGCTTTATCAACCGAAACGGGGAACAACATTATTACGTCGATCCAGACGACACGAATTTACCAAATCCGTTTTCTGTTTCGAATGGCCACATGTCGATCGCGGCTACACCGCTGGACGCGGCGCAGCAGATCTTGGCCGACGGGCAACTTTACAGCACCGGCCTGTTAACCAGCGAGCTGAGCTTTCACGCCAGCAGTGGTTACATTGAAATCAGTGCAGATGTGCCCGATGAACACGGTATGCTGTCGGCATTCTGGTTATTGCCAGCAGATGGTGATTGGTCGTCAGAAATCGACCTGTTCGAAATTTTGGGCCACGACACGGATACCATTCACACGAATGTATGGGAAGATGGTGTTTCTGATCAGGAAAGCATCGCCGTCAACGGTTTGGGCGACGGGTTCCACACCTATGGACTTATGTGGACGGAAGATACGATTTCCTGGATTGTGGACGGTGTGGTGGTGCGCGAAGCGGCAAACACGGTCGAGGAAGACATGTTCCTGGCTGTGTCACTGGCTGTCGACACCACATGGACGGGCAGCCCGGATGCGACCACCGATTTTTCGGATACGCTGACTATTGATTATGTGCGGGTCTACGAATTGGCCAGCGATCCAAATCGAAATGACGCAATTCCGATTGGCGAAGACTTTATCCCCAACCTGCCCTATGGCGGTGGCGCGCAAGGCGAATACCTGTACGGAACGCGTTGGATAGATGTGATCGATGGCGGCGGCGGCAACGATTTCCTGTACGGAAAACACGGCAATGACCAACTGTCAGGCGGTGCGGGGGTCGATGAGCTTTACGGAAACAAAGGCTCCGATATCATGGATGGCGGCGACGGCGACGACAAACTGATCGGCGGTCACGGGGACGACGTTTTGGACGGTGGCGCAGGCAGTGATCATTTGTGGGGCGGCACGTATAATTCAGGTCACGGCGCAGATGTTTTTGTGATGAAAACCGGTATGGATACTGACTTTGCCCATGATTTTAACGCAAATTGGGACATGCTGGATGTCTCGACCCTTGGTCTGACTTGGGCGGACGTGTCCGGCGCACTAAGTGATCAAGGCTGGGCCACTCAGCTGAATTTGGGGCATTTTGGCGGAAGCTGGGGAGATCAGATTTTCTTGATCGGTGTGGATGCGGCAGATCTGACAGAAAACAATTTCGACTTTGGTCTGTTTGTCTAACGGGGTTTTACAAACGCTCGAACATGCTGGGCGGGCGAACCCTGCCCAGCATGGCCTTGTAAAAAATTACCTGCAATCAGCGCTTTTTCAGTCAATTGAAACGCCGCGTTTGTCCTAAACGACAACGTCGATTTCTTGCTGATCACCCACTTTGAACACACGTTTGTAGCGTTCAATCTCTTCGCTGGGGCCCATCGCTTTGCGTGGGTTATCACTGAGCTTGACGGTCGGCTTCCCATTCGCGGAAACGGCTTTGCACACCATTGAAAACGGGGCCAAGGAGTCTTCTTGTGCAAGCCCTCGGAAGTCATTGGTCAACAAGGTGCCCCAACCGAAACTGATTTTGGCGCGGCCTTGGAATTGTTTGTGAAGCGTGATGATCTTGTCCACATCCAGCCCGTCCGAAAAAATAATGAGCTTTTCCGTGGGATCCTCGCCGCGGGATGTCCACCAGTTGATGGCCTTTTCGGCACCAGTGGCAGGATCCCCGCTGTCGATCCGGATTCCAGTCCATCCGGCCAACCAGTCGGGTGCATTTTCAAGAAAGCCTTCGGTGCCATAGGTATCGGGCAGAATGATGCGCAGATTGCCGTCATGTTCTTCATGCCAATCCTGCAACACGTCATAGGGGGCTTGCGAAAGCGCTGCGTCGTCCTGTGCCAAAGCGGAATAGACCATCGGCAATTCATGGGCATTCGTCCCAATGGCTTCGAGATCCCGGTTCTTGGCGATGAGACAGTTTGAGGTGCCAGCAAACGCGTCACCCAGACCTTCGCGCATGGCCTGCACAGCCCAGTCTTGCCAAAGGAACGAATGGCGACGACGGGTGCCAAAATCTGCGACTTTAAGGCCCTCAAGGTCCCGAAGCGTTTCGATTTTTTCCCACAGTTTGGTCATGGCGCGGGCGTAAAGCACTTGCAGTTCAAATTTGCCCATAGCGCCAAGCACAGCGCGGGAGCGCAATTCCATCAGAACAGAAAGCGCCGGAATTTCCCACAACATGACCTCGGGCCAAGAGCCTTCGAAGGTCAATTCATATTGGTCACCAACGCGTTCCAGATGGTAAGGCGGCAGGCGCAATGCTTCGAACCAATCCATGAATTCCGGCGAAAACATCGACCGCTTGCCGTAAAACGTGTTCCCGCGCATCCATGTGCTTTCGCCGCGGGACAGAGACAAAGACCGAATGTGGTCAAGTTGTTCGCGCAACTCGCCTTCGTCGATCAGTTTGGCAATGGGAACGTGTTTGGATCGGTTGATCAAAGAAAACGTGACTGTTGTGTCGGGTTTATTGCGAAAAACCGATTGGCACATCAGGACTTTGTAGAAATCCGTGTCGATCAAGGACCGCACAATTGGGTCGATTTTCCATTTGTGGTTCCAGACGCGCGTCGCGATATCGACCATGTTGTGTCTCCTGCTGACCGGGACGTTGTGCCAATTCAAAGCGTTGGGGGCAAGGGTTCGCGATTAGTGTCCCCAATCCGGCGCGCGTTGCAGACAATGGGCCAGTATGGCGAAAGGATGCTATGTGAGTGCGACACCTGCCGCTTGCATGCCTGCGCGGGCGGCGGCCAAGGAACCGTCCATGTCGATGGCACGACACAGATCTTCCCGAACAGTGACGTCGAAACCAAGATTGGCCGCATCAACAGCAGAGAAGTTGACACAGAAATCCGTCGCCAACCCGACCATGGTAAGATCTGTAATGCCACGGGTGCGCAAATACCCTTCGAGCCCTGTCGGCGTCGTTTTGTCATTTTCAAAAAACGCAGAGTAGCTATCGATGGCGGGGTTGTAGCCTTTGCGGATGATCAAATCAGCCGCTTGGGTATGAAGATCCGCGTGAAATTCGCTGCCTTGAGTCCCTTGGATGCAATGATCTGGCCACAAGACCTGCGGCCCATACGGCATGTTGATGATGCTGTAGGGCGCGGCATCAGAGTGCGACGAGGCAAAAGACGAGTGCTGATGCGGGTGCCAATCCTGTGTCAGGACAACTGCGTCAAAGTCAGACATGATCGCGTTGATACCAGCGACGATCTGCTCCCCGCCCGCCACAGCCAATGCGCCTCCGGGGCAAAAGTCATTTTGTACGTCGATCACGATAAGTGCGCGGGTCATAGAGAGGATCCTTTGAAGCAGAGTTGATGGAGCATAAGGCGATTTCCAATCTTGCGGAAGCCTGAAGGCGCGTGTGCTGAAGCACACCCTACATCAGCCGCACCGAGGCACATCTATTCTGCCTGTAAGGTGTGCTTCAGCACACGTTGCTGCACAGTGAATTTGTCTGCCAGATCTTGATGGCCTTCAGCGAGCGGCGTATGGAAGCGGCATGTTTACTGTCGCTGCACTTTATCATTTCAATCGGTTCGCAGACCTGCCCGGCATACGCGCCCCTTTATCCGCGCTATGTCTTGAGCAGGGAGTCAAGGGCACATTGCTTTTGGCCGAAGAAGGCATCAATGGCACAATCGCGGGAACGCGCGAGGGCATCGACGCTGTTCTCTCTCATATCCGCGCGCTACCCGGATGTTCCGGCCTGGAATGGAAGGAAAGCCATGCGTCCGAAATGCCCTTTCGCAAGATGAAAGTACGTCTCAAGCGCGAGATCGTGACCATGGGGCAACCGGATGTAGACCCACGGGCGCGGGTTGGTCATTATGTGCAACCTGAGGCTTGGAATGCATTGATCCAAGATCCAGAGGTTGTGGTGATCGACACGCGCAACGACTATGAAGTGGCCATTGGTACGTTCGACGGGGCGATTGATCCTAAAACAAAGAGTTTCAGCGAGTTTCCGAATTGGTGGGCGGACCATAAAGATCAATTTGACGGGAAAAAGGTTGCTATGTTCTGCACCGGTGGCATTCGGTGTGAAAAATCGACGAATTTTCTGTTGGGGCAAGGTGTGCAGGATGTGTATCACCTGAAGGGTGGTATTCTCAAATATCTGGAGCATGTTCCAGAGGATGAAAGCACATGGAATGGTGAGTGTTTTGTCTTTGATGGGCGTGTGAGTGTTGGCCATGGATTGCGCGAAGGGTCACATAGATTGTGCCATGCCTGTCGTCGGCCTATCATGCCAGAAGATGTAAAACGACCTGAGTTCGAAGTGGGCGTCAGTTGCCATCATTGCATCAAGGAGACCACGGATAGGGATAAGGTGCGGTTTCGTGAACGGCAAAAACAAATTGATCTGGCAAAAGCGCGCGGAGAACAGCATTTGTGATGTGGGGGCACTGCCCCCGTCCCTTTGGGACTCCCCCGGGATATTTTCGGCAAAAAGAAGAATATGGGTTTATAATCTAGGCTGGTTGCGCGTTCAGGCGTGCTTTGGTGCGGGACAAAAGCCACAAGATGATGGCGATGTTCAGTCCGTTCCAGATAATGCCATTCATGAACGCCATTTGGTAGCTGCCTGTCAGATCGTAGATCAAGCCTGACATCCAGCCCCCTAGCGCCATACCCAAAATGGTCATCATCAACACAAACCCAACCCAGGCACCCGCGTCTTTGGCGGGCATGTATTCGCGCACCACAACAGCATAAGACGGGACAATGCCGCCTTGGCTGAGGCCAAAGAGCATGGAAATCATGTACAGTGAGGCCATGCCGTCCCAAGGCAGATACAGGAACAAAGCAATGCATTGCAGGACAGACCCTATGAGCAGTGTCAAAACGCCACCAATTCTATCTGCGATCAGGCCAGAGATGATGCGGGACACAACGCCGCCCATCAACATAAGCGCAAGCATTTGTTGGCCAACTGCGGGACCATATCCCAGGCCAACACAATAGGCGACGATATGGACTTGGGGCATTGACATTGCGACACAGCACCCGACCCCGGCCAGCCCAAGCAAAATGGCCAAGGATCGTGAACTCAGCCCTGTTGAAGCACTGCGTTGAGAGGCGGCGGTCTCGGCTATGGCGCGGGCTGCGACAGGGACTTGGCGGCGCAAGGTCAATGAGATTGGTATCAACACAAGAATGGTCGCAACGGCCAGGATGTTATAGACAGTACGCCAATCACCGGTTGCTAGAATATCAGACAGTGCAAGGGGCCAAAAAGCTCCGGACATATAGTTTCCCGACGCAACCAAGGCGACAGCAAGACCGCGTTGTTTGTCAAACCAGTGAGATATGTCGGCAATCAAAGGGCCGAACCCGATGGCGGTTCCAAGCCCAAGGAAAAAATGCACAAAGGACAAGGTCAGCATGTCCGGTGAGATCGCGGACAGGCCAAAGGAAGACGCGGTCAGAGCCGCGGCCCATTGCAGGCTGCGTGTCACTCCAAGGGTATCGACCAGCCGTCCAACAGCGAAATTCCCCAATGCGAATCCAACCATTGTGGTTGTGTATGGCAGCGTGGCCCAAGCGCGCGAGGCTTGGAATTCTGCTTCGATATCGGGCAGCACCGCGATGATCATCCAGATTCCCACATTCGCCACAAGTGCCGCGACCATGGTCAGGCACAGGCGCGCCCAAGAATAGCGGCTGTCTAAGATGGGATGTGTGGACATAACCGTGTCATAGAGGGTGCTTTTACAGATTTACGCAAGTCGAAAGGACGATGTTGCGAGCATTAAAGGACTGGTAAGTGTTTGCCGCTAAAGCAGAGCTTGGGTGAAAAATAGGTGGTGGTTATGGATGCGTCGTCAAACGAACGGCCCATCATCATCAAGAAGGTCAAAAAGGTCAGCGGCGGCGGGCACCACGGTGGTGCCTGGAAAGTTGCATATGCTGATTTTGTGACCGCGATGATGGCTTTTTTTATGTTGATGTGGTTGCTGAACGCAACAACTGAGAAACAACGCAAAGGGATTGCGGATTACTTTACGCCGACAATTTCCGTGGCGCGGGTTTCTGGTGGTGGCGACGGCGCTTTTGGGGGCGACAGTGTCTTCAGTGAGAACACGCTGATCCGCAACGGTCAGGGCGCGACTTTGCCGGCACCTGCGCCACAGGACAAAGCCAGTGGTGTCGATGATGTGGACAAAGACCCGCAGGAAGAAGAAGACTTTGTTGCTGTTGATCAGGCCCTGATGGGGCGTGGTGGTGAGTCTTTGATCGCGGATAATGAGTTAAAGCACATCACGTCAGAGATCACAGACGAGGGTCTGGTGATCGAATTGCATGATGTACACGAAGTGCCCTTGTTTGAGGGCGACACAGATGTACCCACCCCCATGCTTAAAAGCCTGGTGCGGCTTGTGTACCGGGCGGCACATGGA
This sequence comes from uncultured Paracoccaceae bacterium, assembly GCA_938038825.1. Lineage (GTDB taxonomy): Bacteria > Pseudomonadota > Alphaproteobacteria > Rhodobacterales > Rhodobacteraceae > Aliishimia. The sequence continues at coordinate 14,073 of CALHST010000373.1, forward strand.
ATGGAAAATCCCATCGCATTCGAAGCACATGTGGCCGCAGAACCTGTTGTTGTGGCCAAAAGTGAAATTTGGGACAAATCCGCGAAACGTGCGCAAGCGTTGAGACAGTTGTTCGAAGACGTTGGGGTCGTAGATCACCGAATAAGTCGTGTTACGGGGCATGCAGATCGCGAGCCTGTGGTGACAGACACAATGTCACGGCGCAACAACCGCGTCGAAGTCATCTTTTTGAGATCCCGCTAGAAGTACAACGCATTTTATCTGTTAGCGCGGTGTTAAGCGGATAGCGCCTATGCATCATTTCAAGATTTGGGGTGATGCAGCAGAAAGGCGTATCCTTATGACTATTTCTTCTTCGCTGAATGCAGGGGTGGCGGCCTTGGCGGCCAATGCAACGCGTTTGGCGTCTATATCCGATAACATCGCAAACGCGTCTACTTTTGGGTACAAGCGCGTCGAGACTGATTTCTCGTCTATGGTGATCTCGCGCAGCGCGGGGGAGTATTCCGCTGGCGGTGTCCGGGCGACGTCGCAGCGGTTTATTGATCAGCGCGGTTCGTTGGTTTCAACGGCAAATGCAACAGATTTGGCGGTTCGTGGACGTGGGATGTTGCCAGTTGCACAATCGACGGAAGTCGAAGTTGCAAATGGCGACAACCAAATGTTCTTGACGACAACTGGGTCGTTCCGAACAGATGCTGAAGGATATCTGCGAACGGAAAGTGGTCTTGTGTTACTGGGTTGGCCGGCCCAACCGGATGGTACAATCCCTATCTATCCACGGGACACGTCAGACGGACTGGAGCCGGTTCAGATCAACGTGAACCAATTCTCGGGTGATCCGACAACACGAATGACGTTGGGCGTGAACCTGCCGGCGACAGACACAGAAGCAGGAACAAGCGCGACGCCGCAAAACTTGGCTGTTGAGTATTATGATAACCTGGGTACGTCGCAAAGTATTCTCGTTGAGTTTACGCCAACAGTTCCTGCAACTGGGTCTTCGAACGAATGGACTGCAACGATTACGGATTCCGCACAGCCTGGTGTGACAATTGGGGAATACGTTCTGACATTCTTTGATGACCGAACGTCTGGTGGGACATTGGCGACAGTGACTGATGCGCCCGGGAACATCGGCGGCGCGTATGATCCTGCAACTGGATCTTTCATTGTCAATGTTGCTGGCGGACCTATCGAGATTGACATCGGTCAAATTGGCGACTCGGACGGCTTGACGCAGCTGAGTGATGCTTTTGCCCCGGTATCC
>CALHST010000374.1 GCA_938038825.1 uncultured Paracoccaceae bacterium
TTTTTGAATAATTCTTTTTCTTTTTAGTAGTAAAAATCTATTTTTAGTTCGGCATTCACCTTCTACCCTTCGCCCTTTACCTTTAGCCGATTAGTAACAAAACATTAATTATTCCATTCGCCTTAAAATCACGATAGCAGAAAGAATAGTCAATACGCCTATTGTTAGAATAGCAGCTGATACCCCATATAAATCTGCAATTATTCCAGAAAGCAAAGCACCAATAGCATAGCCCATATCTCGCCACAAGCGAAAAACGCCAATCGTTTCAGGGCGTTGTAATGGCGTTGTATTATTAGCAATGACCACCAAAAAAGTGGGATATACTAAAGCCGTACCTAATCCTAGAACCACACAAAGTCCGATGTAAGCGGAAAAGTCCGTAACATAATTCAATCCTAGAATAGCAAATCCTTGTAATAGCATGCCCCAAAACAGGATTTTTTTATTGGAATACTTATCCGCCCACAAAGGCGTTCACTAACACCAAAAGCCAAAATTGGAAGGCATGGAATAGGGGGTGACCCCATCCAACGCATGTCGCGCAGCTGACCGTCGAGCTGTGTCGTCGGCTTCGGGTGTGTCAATTGTCAGATACTTGATCTGTTCACCGGGAATGACCAGCTTGGTCCGCAACCCGTTTGGTTCAAGCTCTAACGCAGCCTCACGTAAGCCATTCAAAGCATTCGGAAGTTCAGGATCCTCTAGCGACACCTCGCCCACACGTCGCCAACCACCGGCTGCACGATGCAGCAGGCGAATTCCGTCATAGGACAAGATTAGCGCAAAATTCGCTTTCATAAGAGACCGTTACGCATCTGACTTCACAAAAGGCTTCAGCAAGCCCCATAAGCAATTTAGGTTAATATCCCAAAAATTAAAAGGAAAAGCGCGCGGGAAACGGTCCCACGCGCTCATAATCTTAACAGGTTCTCTGGTCTTCGCGCTTAACTGGTGGCTTTTGCCAGCGCTTGATCCAGATCTGCGATCAGATCATTTGCGTCTTCAACACCAATCGAAATGCGCACGACCTCGGGGGCGGCGCCCGCGGCGCGCTGTTGCTCAACAGTCAATTGACGGTGTGTGGTCGAGGCCGAATGGATGATCAGCGAACGCGTGTCGCCCAAATTGGCCACGTGACTGAAGATCTCGAGCGCGTTCACAAGCTTCACGCAGGCCTCGTATCCGCCTTTGACAGCAAAGGTGAACAAACCACCCGCACCCTTTGGGCAGATCTTTTCGACACGGTGATTGTAAGGCGAGGATTTCAGACCAGCATAAGTTACGTATTCTACACGGTCGTCTTTTTCGAGCCACTCCGCCACTGTCACCGCGTTTTCAACGTGGCGGTCCATACGCAGGGACAGCGTTTCTGTGCCCATCAGCGTGTAGTGCGCCGCCTGAGGATTCATGGTCATGCCCAAGTCACGCAGGCCGATGGCGATGCTGTGGAAGGTAAACGCAAGTGGGCCGAAGGTCTCGTGGAACTTCAATCCGTGATAAGCAGGCTCGGGCTGGGACAGCGACGGGAATTTGTCATTTGCAGACCAGTCAAACTTACCGGAATCCACGACGCAGCCACCAGTGACAGTGCCATTACCGGTCAGATACTTAGTGGTGGAGTGCACCACCAACGTCGCACCGTGTTCAATTGGGCGGCACAAGTATGGCGTGGCAGATGTGTTGTCGACGATCAGCGGAATGCCTGCTTCGTCGGAAATCGCCGAGATCGCGTCCAGATCGGTGATGTAGCCACCAGGGTTGGCAATCGCTTCGCAGAAGACCGCGCGCGTGTTGTCGTCGATGGCGGCTTTCACAGCGTCCAGATCGTCAAAATCGACGAAGGTACAGGACCAGCCGAAACGTTTGATCGTCTGGCTGAACTGGGTGACCGTGCCGCCGTATAGACGTGTCGAGGCCACGATGTTCAGACCCGGGCCCATCAGTGGGAACAGCGCCATGATCTGGGCCGCGTGACCAGAAGAACAGCACGCCGCGCCAACACCGCCTTCAAGTGTCGCGATGCGTTCTTGCAAAACGGCAACGGTCGGGTTGGTCAGACGGGAATAGATAAGCCCGACTTCTTGCAGGTTAAACAGGGCTGCTGCGTGATCGGCATCGCGAAACACATAGGCTGTCGTCTGGTGGATCGGCGTCTGGCGCGCACCTGTTGCGGGATCCGGTTTTGCACCTGCGTGAATCTGAAGGGTATCAAAGCCGTAAGTGGGACCGCTTGGATCAGTTGTCATATGTGTTCTCCTCGCCTGACTGACAATCTATCAATTGCCGTATTTGCTATGGCATAGCAGGCGTGTTCACAAGGTCTGTGCTAGTTCGAGACGATTTCCAGCTTGGGTCGACACCGTTTTGGAAATTGACTCGCCAACACTTCCATCAATTCGATCAACGGCGCTTGGCCCGTTTTTTGACGATGTAAAACAAAGCGGGAAGTGCTTTGTTCAAACGCGGACCCATCACTTAACACCAAGTCCCATGTTACCAGTACGAGGCACCGGTTCCCCGTTTGATCTTCGACAGTGTAGTTTTTTACAAGGAGTTCAGCGCAGCCACGGCTATGAATTGCGGACACAAATTGGTCCACTTCAATCTCAATGCGTTGGCGTGTTGGCAGGAAGGTGAAAGTCGAAGAGCTGTAGATCGGAAATGGACACTCAAACAGCGCCGCCAGCGACTTGATCTCCTTGCTCGAGACCAACTGTGCAATCGTGTTCAGCGCGGAACGCACTTCAGACTGTTTCAACAAAAAAACCAACTGACTGTTTCTACAGTGGTGTCAGACAATCAAATCAAAGCGCGTCTGAAAAGGGAAAAGTCACAAATACGTGAAAAAACGTCATTTTTTCGCCGAAAACAGGGGCTTTGGCGATTAGCGAATCCAGAAACCTGCCCTTTTTATCTGATTTCTGATCGCCTGTTCGCGTCGAGGCAGGTTGTTTTGGTCAAACAATTCACGAACTTTTCGTCCTCGACCCTGATAAACCATCCGTTTTATGGCTTCGGATCCTTTCAGCAACTTCTTCAATTTGTTGGGCGCTGTAATTGTTTCCAGTATCTCAATGACATGATCACTTTCACGGGCATAAAGAAGCGGCAAAAGCCGATAATGGCACGAGACTTCTCCATCCAGATAGCCTTGCGGCAAGGCATGCTGTTTGCCGCCAAAGCTGCTAACGACCAAAGGCAACGAGACCTGATCCAACCATGGATCTAGCGATTGGCAGGCCAGTGTGGTCGGAGGTTTGTTTTTGATCGTGCTGGCAAACTGTTCAAAACGGCTCCCAAATTCGCGTGGACAGCGGAAATAGAAATAGCCTGCGTTGAAATACATGTGGCGGCGCCAATATTCCTCGGGCTGTGACAGATCAAGAGATCTTTCGAAATCCAGATCAAACAGCGCGTACAGGGATCTCCAGATCTCGGTATATCCGGGGCCGTACAGTTCGGGTTTTGGCCACGTTCCTTCGCGCCGCAAACTGCCTGCCGGACAATCAAAATCAAAAGGAACCGAGGCAAGATCGCCAGTAATCAAGGTGTCTGTATCAAAGAACACAAAGGGCTCTTTTTCAGGGAGTTCGCGCAACATTTCGATTTTGTTGCCATTGGGGTAAGATTGTCCGAAGTGCGTGTTTTCGAAAGGCACAATCTGCCCACCTAACTCTTCCAACTTGGCGCGGATATCTGCTGCCATGCGGGGATCCCGCGACCACAAAGGCCCGGGCTGAGGTTCCGCAACAAGAATTTTTCCACTAAAATCAGGGCAGCTGTGACGCAAGGACGCCACGAACAAAAGGGCTTCGTATTGCAACCGGCCCGCTTGTCCGACGATTGCAACATTAAAAGGCTTTGTTTTTGCTGATGTGCGCGTCATTGAGTGCCCAGTGCCCTTAGCGTGGCTTGTTATCAACGGTATCGCACCAGATTAAGTTGCATAAAAGGGTTTTTGGCTTTGTGCGTGACTTAAGCCTGCGTCGACCAAGTTAAGCCACACAGGATTGGAATTGGATACCCAACGATGACGCCAGTTAACGCTTATATCCTGTGCGCAACGCCCCGGTCCGGAACCACTTTGTTATGTGGCTTGTTGCGGGACACAGGCGTGGCTGGCAAACCGGACTCGTTCTTTCGAAAAGCATCGCGTGCAGACTGGCGGCGCGATCTTGGCATTGATCCTACTTTGGACGAAACGTCTTTGGCATTTCATCGCGCCTATTTGGATGCAGTGCTGCGCGAGGGGCGCGCAGGCGGGGCATTGTTTGGAATGCGTTTGATGCAGGAAAACCTTGTCGATTTTCAGGAAACCTTGATGCAGCTGAGCCCAAGCGCAACCAGCGACTTTGATCGCATCCAAGCCCAGATCGGGCGCACGGCTTTTGTTCATGTCACCCGCGATGATGTGGTCGCGCAGGCTGTGTCGTTGGTAAAGGCAGAACAAAGCGGGCTGTGGCACAGGGCTGCTGATGGCTCGGAGTTGGAACGGTTACATGCACCGATCGAACCAAAATATGATTTTGCGTCCATTGACGCTGCGGTCAGGGCGTATCGCACATTTGATGCGGCTTGGCAGTCGTGGTTTGATGCACAGAAGATAACCCCCCACACGATCCCTTACGAAGACCTTAGCGCGGATCCAATAGGTGTCTTAAAACGGCTTTTGTGTGCTCTTGGTTTGGATCCCAAGACTGCAAACGGTGTTTTGCCTTCGGTTTCAAAGATAGCCGATGATGTCAGTGCGCAATGGTGTGCACGTTACAAAGCTGATGTGGCTTACTCTTTCGGTCCGAACCAATCATAGATTTTCTGAACCCAGGTCAGGATCAAAAAACCGCCCAAGACCCAAAGAACCAGTTCAAACGGTGCCACCGGAGTGCCCCGAAGCCAGCGTCCCAATAGCCCACCTTGAGGACGCAACGCTTCGAACCCAAGCAACCCGTCGCGGCCCCACCAATTGAAAATCCAAAATCGGGACACATATGCCAGAACAAGCGCGATGCAGATGGCGATAAGGGTCCAAATGAGACGTTTCATCAATTCGTCAACTTCAACGTGGCGGCATCAATCGAAAACACCAACAGGTCGCCATGCCGTTTTATCGTGCCTTCAACGGACACATATTGTGAGAGGAAGTCATACGCCTCTTTTGGTAAAGGTGTTTCATCGGGTCCTGTGATTAACATGAATTCTTCTCCGTCGACCGGTTGAGACGACACAAAGACAGGTGGAACATCCCCCAGCAGACACATCGCCGCGCAGGCCCTATGGGCCAACCCGCGACCGGGCCGCATTGCCCCTGCAAGGCATTTTCCGTCGCAGATTTCGCCAGCAAGACGCCAGCGTCCCATGTCAACGGGTTCCGGGATATCCATCGGACCACCGCCCGGTCCCAATCCGCGCCGTCCGCCCCGCAGTTGCAGCATTTGCAAGTCGCCGCGTTCCATAACCACGCCTGATACGGCTGCAAGTTGCCCATCAAGCGGTAAGGCCCGCGCATCTACCCCAGCTTTGTTGCCGGCACTCATCATCAATGTGGTGCCTTCTGGAATAGTATCAGAGCCTTCGACCACATGAAGTAATGGGTAGGGGACAAGTTCGACAATGCCCATCAGGTTTTGCCGTCCATAGTCGCCGCGCACAGCGCCGGGCCCTGGGTCGTCCTGACCAACCCCCAAAACCCAGCTTGCGCCCGCCATACCGCCGATCACAGCTGCCGCGACTATGACCAGAAACGCACGCAATCCCTCGGGGGCGGGCATGTATCCGATGAAAAACGGCTTGTCACTCATGGTGCAGCCTCCGGCAGCGGGACTGGTTTAACCGGGGTTCCTGGGGGATTGGGCGTGGGGTCAACTTCAATGATTTTACCGTTCAAGCGCACGGCAAAGGTGGGAACCCGCTCGGTAAAAGGCGCAGGGCTTTGACCTGTGCGTACATCATACTGAAACCCATGCCATGGGCACGTGACAAGACAATCCACAATGCGCCCTTCGCCCAAGGGGCCGTTCTGGTGGGCGCAGGCATTGGAAATGGCACTTAATTTGCCTTCGTGCAGGAAAACGGCAACGCGGTTGCCATCCGGTAGGCGCGCGATCTTTGCGCGTCCTTCCTGCATCTCAGCGACGTTGGCGACAGCCAGCCACCCATGTCCCTTGGCAATACGATCTGCTTTGACGCGTCCATGCACGACGGCCAACAAATGCAGCACGCAGACCAAAACAGGACCACCTATAAACAAGGCACTGACCATATGAGTTTGTTGATCTTGCAAGATGCCCAAAGCAACATGGCCAACAAGTGCGGCATAAGCGGGATAAATCAGGAAATGAATGCGTTTCCAAACGGGTGCGGTCAGAAATTTCAGCCAGAAATCGTGGGACGTCACAGCCAGCAAAAGCAAGCAAATCAGAGAGAAAAGGCCCAGCAGTTCAAAAGGAAAGCCAGCAACTTGAAAGTAGCTTTGGTTGGCGCTGAGCAATCCTTCAAGCGGCGGGATGTGGGAAAACGCAAAATACCATCCCAACACATAATTGGCATGGGTCAAAGCAACGGCGGCGGTCATAACACCGAAGTGCCGTCTGTTGTAAAGCAAGGGCAAGAACCGGCGGTCCAATCGTGCCAAAGGACCAATGCACAGAATGATCGTCAACATGACAAAAGCACAGGCACCAAATGCGCGGGCGTTGTGGATCTGCGGGTTGATCGGGCGTTCATGGCTTAAAACACCGGGCGCGATCTCTAGGAACACCCAAAGAAAGACAAACACCCCAACCAGCATAATGCCGTCGTAAAACCACTTGTTCGGATTCCACTGAACGGGAATGTACTTAACACTCATTCATCGGATCCTTTGGTCATTTGAACAGGGGCGACGTCACCGGGCCAGTCTTGACGGGCGTTCCATCCAAAGCTGAGAACCAGAATTATCGCGATGCTCATCGCAACCGCTGCGGCAGTATGGGCGCTTCGAACGGGGGAATACCGCGCCATCGTAATGTCGCCGTGGCGTTCAATGTGCCACCAGCGCCACAAAACAAGCGGCCAGATCATAAGAACACCGGGGATCAGAAGGGGACGAAAGACATAGGCTTCTTGTGCGTCTTCGTCGATCCGATCCAAGCCAAAAGTCAGAAACACAGCGGCGACCGCAGCACCTGCCCATAACCAGATTTTTCCCAAAAGGACGAGCGTCGCAGCCACTTCAACAGTTCCTTTTTGCCTTCAATCCAAGGTTAGCAACGCAAATTCAGGAACTCTAGGGCGATTGTTGATTTTGGTACTTTAATTCTAATTTGTGAATGTGGCGTGATGACTGTGCTGAATGCCTTCAGTGCTCAAGCGTGACCACTTCCGTATAGGAATTAAGCATTTCAATCGCCGCTTTGACAGAGTTGTGGGGGTCTTCTTTGATGATGTAGCCGGCTGATTTATGCGCATAGGCGGCTGCGATGTCGCTTGGTGCATCGGATGTCGTTAAAACGAAGACCACAGAACGGGCAAGTTCGTGATCCTCGCGTACTTCTGCGAGAAATTCTAAACCATTCATGCGGGGCATGTTGATATCAAGTAAAATGATATAGGGTTTCGCAAGCGCAGGTTTCGCGGGGCTACCACGCAAAAGATCCAACGCTTGCTGTCCATCGTGAACAACCTCAACCGGGTTTGTCACGCGCAGTTTTGACAGCACACGTTTGATGGCCATAACGGACACTTCATCATCATCAACGATCAAAAAGGTGACTTTGTCCGGAGCGTTCATTCCGCAGCCTCGTGAAACTCAGTGGGACTCGCATACCGCCAAGACGTTTCAGGAAGGTGAATTGTAAATGTGGATCCACGGGCGACAGTCGGATCGGACGTCAAGGACACGGTTCCACCCAAAGATTGAACCAGCTTTTGTACCAACGCGAGCCCAAGCCCAGATCCTTCTACGTGGTCGCGAGTCTGTATTGTTTGAAACAACTCAAACACTTTGGTTTGATACTCAACGGGGACACCGGGGCCGTCATCCTGAACGCGGATTTCAAGCTGCGTACCAATCTGGCGGATGATGATGTCTATTTGGCCAGAACCGGTGTCGTTATGTTTGACTGCGTTGCTGATCAAATTGACAAGGATCGTGTTCAGCGGTGCGACATAGGTTTCGAAACATTGGGGGCCGCCAGTGACATGGATCGAAAAATCGTGATCAGATGCGTGATCTGCCAGGATCGACTGCACATTGGATTTCAAATCGTAAAACGTAAAGTTATCTGAATTTTGACCCGCGCGGGCATATTCCAAAAGGGCGGACAGATGGTTGGACAACCGTTGAACCCGCCCGTCAATCAACCTGAGGTTCTTGCGTGCATCGATTGGCAATGTGTCGCCGTGATCCTCAAGCGTCCAATCGACCAAGTTGGAGACAGCCCGCAATGGGGTTCTAAGATCATGCGCAGCGATATAAGCAAACCGTTCCAGATCTTCATTGGACTGCAACAACGCCAAGGATGTTTGCCGTGATTCTTCAACAGCGGTTTCAAGGATCGAGACCTCGTCCGTGCCGCGCGACGGGATAGGGATGCCGAGGTTCCCGGCAGTCATGTTCAACACATGTTCAGACAGGGCTGTAATTCGCGAAATGACCAACCTTTCAAACACCAGAAACAACAGAAAGAACGACATACCGACAAGGACGATGTTGGATGTCAAAGCTGCTGACATAACATGCCGTGTTGTCAGCCGCGTGGTTAGGGCCGCTGTTTGAAAGTCTTTAGAAATCGCTGCGCTGGCACGGTCGACCTCTGTTGAAAAAGAAACCCCCAAAGGTAAAATCGCGCCACTGGCTTTTGCCCTGTCTTCAGACAATTCCGTTTGAAAATGCACCAACTCAAAAAGACCCTGGCGGCCGAAAAATATATCCTCAACCTCGGTTAAATAGACCTGCAACGACGTTTTGATGTCTGCATCTGGAATCTGCGCGATGGTTTCGGCCAAGTCTGCAAAATGCGTCTTTAACTTTGCGGAACTGTCCGAAGATGCGCGCCCCGGTGCCTCTAACAACTCACTCGCGTACAGAACCAAATGCAGGATCTTTGCGTCGAGATCTGCAAGCACAAGCACGTCTTCCAAGATTGACGGATCTTTTGCGCTGACCGTGTCCGGTGACCGTGTCGGAGGCAGGATATGGTGCGTTCGACCACGGGCATCGTCGATCCGTTTCGACATAATGTCCAAATATTCCAAGGCCTTTAAAGCTTTGATACGAAATTGTTTCGTTGTGTGGATTTCAGCTGCGCGCACATACGACAAATCCTCTAGCGCAGATTGAAAGTCTTTGCTTATTTCGCGGGTATCGGGACGTGCCCAACCCAACTCGGAAACGCTTTCTTCTAGTAAATTTGCTGCACGTGCAGCCGCATTTTCCAATTGTGATATCGACTGCGCGGTGTCAATTTGTGCAATCGTTTCAGGCAACAAGGCTGCGAATTTCGAAAATGCTGCGACGCGCGCCAATTGAGGTGCCGTTTGTAAGTGCAAAGACGCTGTGTGCTGCTCTAACGTTTTGAGTTGGCGCCACTGTGTCAGGGTCGCGAACATCGTGCAGGTCAGGCAAAAGACCAATCCAAGCCGCAATCGCCTTTTGAGTGACAGTGCCATTAGCATCCCCGGACCACACATAACGTTTGATCACACTGTTACGAAAGGATGGTTAATTGGCCGATAACTCAGGAAGAATTCAGGCGTCCGCGTCCATTTCCGCAAATGTCTGTTTGGCCAACTTCAATGCATGATTTGCTTTGGGCACACCGGCATAGATCGCCACATGCTGAAATGCCTCGATGACATCGGATTTGCTTGCACCCGTGCGTACAGTGGCCCGGATATGCATAGGGATTTCGTCGAAGTTCCCCGTGGCAGCCAACAACGCAAGCGTCAGCATAGAGCGTTCCCGCAGCGTGATCCTGTCCGAAGCCCAGACAGTTCCCCAAGCGGCTTGCGTGATCAGATCCTGAAATGGGGCATCCAAATCGGTCTTTGTGGCTTCTGCACGGTCTACGTGGTGGTCCCCTAAGACCGTTCTGCGTATGGCCATCCCTGCATCATATGTGTCGGACATGTAAAACCTTTCCGGGTTAATAAGGCAGACCCACGTAATTCTGGGCAAACACGCTTTGTGCCTCTGTGTTTGAGCGCAGAAATTCAATCTCTGCCTGCTGCATTTTCAGATCAAACGGCGTTTGGTGCGGGAACTGATGCAGCAGTGACGTCATCCACCAGCTGAAACGCTCGGCCTTCCAGACACGGGCAAGCGCCTTTTGGGAATATCCTTGCAAATCTGCATCATGGCCCTTTGCATAATATTGAACCAAAGCACGATACAGGTAGTGGACATCAGAAGCCGCTGTGTTTAGCCCTTTGGCCCCGGTCGGGGGAACAATATGGGCCGCGTCGCCACATAAAAATAAACGCCCCCATTGCATCGGTTCGCATACAAAAGAGCGCAAAGGCGCAATAGACTTTTCGATCGAAGGTCCTGTGACCAAGGCGTGGGCCGCGCTGCTTGGAATGCGGCGCTTTAATTCCGCCCAAAAGGCCTCATCAGTCCAAGTGTCGGGCGAGTCATCCAGATCACATTGGATATAGTACCGGCTGAGGTTTTCATTGCGCATCGAACACAACGCAAATCCGCGCGATGAAGACGCATAGATCAGTTCATCTGCCACAGGGGGCGTTTCGGACAAAACGCCCAGCCACCCAAAAGGATAGACCTTTTCAAACTCAGAGCGCACATCATTGGGGATGGTTTTGCGGCTGACGCCATGGAACCCATCACATCCTGCCACATAGTCGCAATCCAAACGCTGTGTCGTACCGCCACAGGAATAGGTTACATAGGGTGCACCCGTTTTTAGATCATGAATTTCAACATCGTCCACGTCGAATATGATCTGTCCCCCTGACGCCTCGCGGGCATCATACAAATCGCGGGTCACTTCGGTTTGTCCATAGACCATCACGCTGTGGTTTGTGTGATCGGTAAATCGTATGTCGAACCGCGTGTCTTCAAACGACAACGTGGTGCCGGTGTGAATG
>CALHST010000375.1 GCA_938038825.1 uncultured Paracoccaceae bacterium
GCCAAAATCCACGTGCGCGCACCTGACCATCCCGGCAAAAGAGAGGTCACAATATCGGTGTGTGTCACCGCCGGCAGAACCGCATAGGCTTCTGTGAACACCGCGATGCCATCTGGGTGATCTGACTGCGGCGGCAACCCACCTTTGGGGAAGGCATAGTGGCTCATAACATGGCCTCCAACCGCAAGTGTGCAATGCGCTCTACCTGGCGGCAGGCCTCTACAAATTCGGTCTTGGTGTCATGGTCGATGCGACGTCCAAATGCTTTCAAAATACCCGCCTTGCTGTGATCCTTCACCGCGATGATGAAGGGAAATCCGTGTTTGTCGACATAAGCTGTATTCAATGTGGTGAATACCGCCCGTTCTTCATCGGTTAATGCGTCCAACCCCGCACTGGCTTGTTCCTGCGTGCTGTCTTGCGTCAACCGCTTGGCTGCGGCCAGCTTGCCTGCCAAGTCGGGATGCGCCCGCAACACGCCAAGCCGCTCCTCATATGTGGCGGTGCGGAACACCCGCGCCATCGCATGCGCAAGGCCAATGGCGCTGTCATGGGCAGGCCCCAGTTCCAACCCAAAGGCCCGGTCCGCCACCCAAGGTGAGTGTTCATAAACGCCCCCAAAATGCTGCATAAAGACATCTTTGCTCAGTTGAGAGGGATATATCTCAGGCCACACCGCGGGGTGGGTGCGCGTCCAATGCTCTGCAATGTCGATGCGCCTTGGACACCACACGCCTTCGAACCCTTGGATGTAGTCAAGGAACCGCCGCAATGCCTGAACCCGGCCGGGCCGACCAATCAAACGACAATGCAAACCAACAGACATCATCGCCGCCTGCCCGTCCGCGCCCTCTGCATACAACGCATCAAACGTGTCGCGCAGATAAGCAAAGAACTGATCGCCCGAGTTAAACCCCTGCGGCGTTGCAAACCGCATATCGTTGCAATCCAACGTGTAGGGAATGATCAACTGATCCCGCGCACCCACGCGGATCCAATAAGGCAGATCATCATCATAGGTGTCTGAAATATAATCCAAGCGTCCTGTCTCAGCCGCCAAGCGCACTGTATTCTCGCTGCACCGGCCTGTGTACCATCCGCGTGGCGCCTCCCCCACGACGGCCTTGTGCAAGGCCAGCGCAGTTTCCATATCCGCGCGTTCGTCTTCAACTGTGTGGTCTTTGTAATCAATCCACTTCAACCCGTGGGAGGCAATTTCCCAATCTGCCTCTTTCATGGCGGCCACCTGCTCGGGACTGCGCGCCAAAGCAGCCGCAACCCCATAGACCGTCACAGGCACCCCCGCCCCCGTGAACACTCGATGCAAACGCCAGAACCCTGACCGCGCGCCGTATTCATAAATCGATTCCATGTTCCAATGCCGCTGCCCCGGCCAGGGTTGGGCGCCCACAATCTCGGACAAGAATGCCTCGGACGCGGTGTCCCCATGCAACACGCAATTCTCTCCGCCCTCTTCGTAATTCAACACAAACTGAACAGCGATCCGTGCCCCGTTGGGCCAGGCCGCATCGGGCCGATTGGCACCATAGCCAGTCATGTTTCGGGGATAGCGCGGGGGCGTATTGGACATATTGTGCCTCGGGTTGGAAATCGTGCACACTGTGACGCAAGCAACGCAGAGGATGCAATGGCCAACGGATATCTTACCACCCATATTCTGGATACCGCCCAAGGTGTGCCAGCAAGCGGCATCACAATTTTGCTCTACCGTGTTTCCGGAAATTCGCACCGGAAAATTGCCACCGCTGTGACCAATGAAGATGGTCGGACAGAGTCACCGATCTTACCGCAAAAGGACTTCAAAGCCGGACACTATGAACTGATCTTCCAAGTTGGGGCCTATCTGGAACAGCATAATCTGGCGACAGGTGATGTGAAGTTTCTGGATCAAATCCCCATTCGTTTCGGAATCGATGACGAAGACGCCCATTACCACGTGCCTTTGCTGCTGTCGCCTTACGGGTATTCGACCTATCGCGGCAGCTAAGCCCGTCAGCGGGCCGCACCGCGCGCAGTATGAATAGCCACTGAAATGCGCGGTTGCGCAAGTCTTGGGCACTTTGTGAGGCCAGCTTATGTGATGGCAGCTTTTCGATGCCAGCCTTGCCCTCATTTTAGGGAACAACGTGTTGCTCTTCATGGAACCTTCACCGAATCGTCCCAGGGTAAAGGGCGGTAGGGAGAGGGATGTGGTTTTTACGACACCCGGCGCCGATGGGGTCCGCAAACTGCTGCGATGGCCAAGATTACCCCGGATACCGTGGCAATCATTCCGGCTGCGCTAACAGATGCCCCATAGCCCAACCAACCCAATCCGTACCCCGCCAAGACATAGCCTATGATCGCTGAAATTGCGGCCAGAAGCGCGGAAAGCCAAACTTGTCTGCCCAACTGATTGGTCAACAATCGCGCCGCCGCGGGTGGGCAAATAAACATCGCAATCACGATAATGGACCCAACCGCGTCAAAGGCCGCAACGGCCGCCAAGGCGGACAGGATCACAAGCATCATACCCAACGCTTGCGTGCGCAGCCCCAAGGCCTGGGCGAACCCCTCATCAAAGCTCATCACCGCCAACGGGCGCCAATACACCACGGTAAAGACAACGATAATCACCAGAACCGCAAACATCCTTGGCAATTCAACCGGCAAGCCCGCCAACGCAACGGGATCCAGCAAAGATGCCCATCCAAGTGCATCAAACCAGATCAAGCCTTCAAGATTGCCAAACAGCGCGTGTTCCACATCCAGATGCACCCCATCGGTATCTGATTGCTCCAACAACAAAACGCCGGCCGCGAACATCGTTGTGAACACCACACCCATCGCGGCTCCCGGTTCAATCCGCCCAAAACGGCGGATCAGCTCGATCGCGACCATCGAAAACACCGCCGCAACGGCCGCCCCAATCATCATCGCGACGCTGGACAGCGACCCTGCCACGACAAATGCCAGCACAATGCCGGGCAACACCACATGGCTGATCGCATCCCCAATCAATGCTTGACGCCGCAACAACAGGAAGTTGCCAGGCACCGCACAGGCAATTGCCACGCACACACCGATGACCAAAGGCGGCAAGGACAGGCTGACAAACTCAAACCCCATTACGCCGCCCCAACCGGAGGCCCAATGCGCGCATCAACTTCGCGCAATTGGTCTTCTGTCAACACATCCGACAAATCAGTCAGCCCGTCATATCGCGCCGCAGCCCGCTCAAACGCCGGATCGCCGCGCACCTCGCGCCAGCGTGCTTCATCCCGCAACGCTTTCGCGGCCCGTGCCCGCCCGGTGTCTGTTGGCACCCCATCCGCCGACGCAAACCCGGCGCGGATCAGCAGTTTCAAGGTCAAATCTTCAAAGATCGGATGCCCTTGCGCCAATGCCAGCAGGCCTTGCCGCATATGCACGTCACGGCGAAACCGGAAATGCCGCAGGACGGATGCCAAAACTCCGCGTTCCGGCGCAAACAAGAACGACACAAGGAACAACCCAAACGCGCAAAGCACAATGATGGGGCCTGTCGGTAGATCGGGGGCAATCGCTGACAGCGCAGCCCCGAAATAGCCAGCCAATCCGCCGATTATGCTGGAAATCCACAAAACATGGGTGCTCTGATCGCTCCAGAATCGTGCAGCCACAGGAGGGATGATCAACAAGGCGACAATCAAGATCAAACCGACCACTTTCAGGCCCACAACTGTCACTGCAAGCACAACAGCCATCAAAACCGCTTCGGCCCAGTCCGGGCGCTGGCCAGAAACCCGCGCAAACCCCGGATCAAACGCCGCCACTGTCAGCGGCCGGCGCATCAGCAGCACAATCGCACACGTCAGCGCCGCGCTCACCGCGATCAACGTCGCGTCGCTGCGCAGCATGCCCGCCGTGGATCCCAGCAAGAACCCTTCAAGCCCCGATTGGCGTCCATATCCAAAGGCCTGAATGACCGTCAAAAGAACAATGCCAAACCCAAAAAAGACGGACAGCACAGCGCCAATGGCCGCATCTTCGCTTAACCGGGTGCGATTGCCCAAATAGGTCACAGCCGCCAAACCCAAAGCAGAGGCACAAATCGCCCCGATCAACAGCCCCGCCAAAGACCGCCCGTCCCCGCCAAAGGCTTCCATTACGATAAACGCCACTGCAATCCCCGGCAGGGTCGCATGCGAGATGGCGTCACTGACCAATGCGCGTTTGCGCAGGAACAAAAACGTGCCCGCCATACCCGCAGCAAGACCCAAAAGCCCCGCCCCGATCATGACCAAGGCCGCATTATACCCCAGCTGAAAAAGCAGCGCGTCCAGCAACATGGCGTTAACTCACAGCGCTTTCGGGCATCACCGCTTGGCTTAAACGTCCGCCATAGGTTTTTTCCAACAAGGCTTTGGTAAAGACCTCTTCCACAGGACCTTGGGCGATCACTTGCGTGGCCAACAGCAACACGTTGTCAAAATAATCCACAACAGTTGCCAAGTCATGATGCACCGCAACCACGGTCTTTCCGGCCTCGGTCAGGGATTTCAAAACTGTGATAATTGCCTTTTCGGTGGCCGCATCCACCCCGGCAAAAGGCTCGTCCAACAGATACAAATCTGCCTTCTGCGCTAAGGCGCGCGCCAAAAACACCCGTTGTTGTTGGCCCCCTGACAACTGCCCGATCTGGCGTTTGGCAAACGCCTCCATACCAACCCGCTCCAGACAGCCCATCGCCTCGTCGCGATGGTTGCCCCGGATCCGTCCCAGCAACCCAAGCCGTGGATAAAGCCCCATCAACACAACATCAATGACGCGGGTCGGGAAATCCCAATCGACACTGGCCCGTTGCGGGACATAGGCAAGGCGCCCGCGTACCGCATCCAAGGTCTGGCCAAAAAACTGCGCCTGCCCGGCAAGTGGTGTCACAATGCCCAAAGCCGCCTTAAGCAAGGTCGATTTGCCAGCCCCGTTGGGCCCGATGATCGCGGTCATTTCACCGGCCCGCAGCGCCATATCCGCAGAAAACACCGCAGGCTTTTCGCCATAAGACACAGTCATGCCCCGGATCAGCAATGGTGCGGCGCGATCCTGTTCGGATGAATGTCCAACCAATTCCAATGTCATAGGATCAGCTCTTTGCACCCAGTTTCCCTGCGAAACCTGTGGCCGGGACATCCGCCCCCAAGGCCCGCGCAATGACCGTGATGTTGTGGTCGATCATGCCCGCATAGGTGCCTTCATAGGTGCCTGCCGGTCCCATCGCATCACTGAACAGCTCGCCACCCAAACGCACACTGTGCCCTTGCGCAGCGGCCCCTTCGATCAAGGCCCGCATATTGCGGCTGGACACCGAACTTTCCACGAAAACCGCGTCCACTTTGCGCGCAACCAGCATATCGACCATCTCGCCAATGCGGTGCAACCCGGCCTCGCTTTCAGTTGAAATGCCCTGCACCCCAACAACCTCCATGTCAAAGGCCTTACCGAAATAGGAAAACGCATCATGGGCCGTTACCAAAACGCGCCGATCTGCCGGAATTTGGGACAACGCGTCTGTGCCATAGTCCCGCAACGCCATAATTTCCGCCTTGAAAGCCGTCGAATTGGCCGAAAATTCCAACGCGCTCTTTGGGCGCGCCTCGGTAAACGCAGCGGCAATCCGATCCGTCACCTGAGCCCATAACTCGGGGTCCATCCAGATATGCGGATCAAACTGTTCTGAATAATCTGCACTTTCGATCAGGTCCGTCTCTTGCCCTGCGCGCGCGCTGGCCTCTAACCTGTCCGTGACAGCAATCACCGTTTGACGCGCACCTAAGCGTTCAAAGAACGGCTTCATTTGCGCTTCCAGAAACAAACCGTGCCAAAACACGATATCAGCGCGGGTTAAGCGCACGATATCATTGCGCGTTTGTCGATAGGAATGCGGATCCACACCCGCCCCCATCAATCCGGTCACGTTTGCAAAACCACCTGCAATCCTGGCAGCCGTATCTGCAATCATCCCGGTTGTCGCAACCACGTTCAACGGTCCGGCAGCCAAGCCGCTTTGTGCCAAAACAGGGGTGGCCGCAATTGCAGACAGAAAATGACGTCGTGAAAACACCTGAGGTCTCCCGATGTGTTATAGGTTGAATATGCGAGCCATTCTCAAAAAGTCAATTGAAATGCGACTAATTCGCAATAACGACCACGGCATTGGGTGTGTTTTCTAAGAAATGCTGATGTCACACGAACCTTCACCGACTCGGCTTAAGCTAAAGGGCGGTCGGGAAGAGGCATCCTAAAAGGTGATAACGAACACAGCTCCCGGCCCATCACCCAATGAAATTGTGCCCCCGGATGCCTCGATCAGGGTGCGCACAATGGCCAACCCCATGCCGGTTCCACCCGCATCGCGCCGGGTGGTAAAGAACGGATCAAAGACACGAGACCTGTCCCCTTGCGCAATCCCGGTACCATCATCTGATACCTGAAAACCCCGTTCCAAATGGCGCACATCCAGATGTGTTGCCCCGTTTTCCATCGCATTGCGCGCCAATTGGGTCAGCACACGGCAAAGATCTTCCACACGCATTTGGACAGGCCCGTCTGTTGTCACGTGAACAGTCAAATGCGGCTCAACTTGTGCCACAGCGTCCGACAAAACACATGTGCCCGGCGCGGCTGCTAACCGGGCGGCGGCATGGGTGCGCAAATCGTTTAACAACGCATCCATACGCGCGGCAGAGAGTTCGATTGTGTGCAGCAGCGCAGCCCGGTCCGTCGCATCCAGCGACTCGTCGCGCAGCAAATCCGCAGCCCCCTGCAAAGACGTCAGGGGCGATTTCAGCTCGTGTGTCACATGGTCGGCATACGCCGTCAGGCTGCGCGCCCGTGCTTGTAAGGCGGTGCCCATTTCAATCACGCTTTGCCCCAGATCGCTCAATTCAGCAGTGCCGAATTGATCCGGCGCCGGGGCTGTTTGGCCCACAACTTTCATAGCCCGCGCATGGCGGGTCAGCGCCCAAACGGGGCGCAACACAAGACGCCACAGCAGCCATGCCAACACAACCGAAGCCACAAAGGCCACCGCCATGAACAACAGCGCCGTTTCCCACCAGCCCAGAATATTGCCCGCCAGTCGCAGCCATGTCAGACCCAGAACAGGCATTGCAAACACCGCCAGCAAGGTGCCCCCGATGACCAAGGTCAACCGAGGCCGCCATTTGCGTGTTACGCCCCCTGACATGCGCCCATCCGCAGGCCAATTCCATGCACTGTATCAATGGCATCCTCACAGCCTGCCTCGCGCAGCTTGTTGCGAAGATTGCGCAAATGACTGTCCAGCGTGCGGTCAGACACCCCAACGCCGACGCCGTAAACCTGATCCACAAGGGTGGGGCGCGGCACCACTTTGGACGGGTGTGTCATCAACAGGTTCAGAATATCCATCTCGCGCGCGGTCAGGGTCACGCTGCCCCCATGCACGCGGCACACATGACGCCCCGCGTCGATCTCAAGCACCCCATGCACGCGCATCGCCTCGGTCGGGCGGTCACCGCTGCTGCGTTTCAGGATCGCGCGGATCCGGGCCACAAGCTCGCGCGGAGAAAAGGGTTTGGTCACGTAATCATCGCCCCCCAGTTCGAACCCCACTACGCGATCAATCTCGTCACTGCGGGCGGTCAGAAACAGAACTGGCACTGCGCTGGTTTTGCGCAAGTCACGGCAGACCTGCAATCCATCCATACGTGGCAACCCAATATCCAGCACCACCAGATCAAACCGTCCCGTTTGGGCTTTGGACAGGCCCTCTGCCCCATCGCCAGCCTCTTCGCTGGTTATGCCCGCCTGCTTCACGGCAATCCGCAGCACGTCGCGGATCTGCGGATCGTCATCCACAATCAAGATATGTGGGTCTGTCATGGTTGGGCCTGCTGAAACTCGATTTCTGCAACGCTACGCCGGGTACGCGCATTGCGAAAGCCCCATTCCCGCCAATCGTCGAGATGCGACAGCTTGATATGGGCATATTGATCACGGCAAAACGTCTTCAAACTTTGACCGGAATAGCGCAGGATCGCAGGGATCGCATCTTCGCTTAGATCACACAGATACCCCCGGTCCGCGATGGCTGCCCGGTTCAGATTGTACCAGCCAATGGTGGCATCAAAGCTGGTAAAACAACTGATATACAGTGCACAAACCCCAAGCGTACAGGTGCGCTTGATCATCCACAGATTTGGCAACCCCTTCAGGATTTGCCACAGGATCAGCCCAAGCCCGCTGGCAACCAGACACATCCAGATGGCCGCCGCAATGCGCAGACGCGTCAAACCATAGACATCCACATACATCTCAAGCCGCGCTACCGAAGACAGGGTCAACCACACAGTTTGCACAACCCAGATCACCAGCAACGCCTTTAGAACAGGGGCCGCTGTGATAAACGGGCGTGCCAGCAACGCGAACCCACCGCTTAACAGCGCCAAAGCCACCAAAGGATAGGCCCCGCGATGCGCATATTCGGCATAGCTCATCCCCTCGGGTAACCCCGCACCTCCCAACAAAACGGCGACATCCATGATGTTTTGCACCACAAACAGCAGGTTAAAGATCACGAGAGAGCGTAGAATGGACCCTGCATTGATAACGACAGGGATGCGGCGCGGACCAAAGACATCCGGGCCCGGATCAGGGGACAGTTTGGGGGCAAACTGCACAAGGCACAGGGCGGGCCACAACAAAATCGCCAACCCGGACCAAAACAGCATCCGTTCCAGCGATGGAACTTGCACGGCCATCGACGGCAACGACACGGCCCACAATTCCAAGACCGGGTTCGCCTGCACCAAAAGGGACGCAAAGATCAAACCCACTCCGACAGGCAGGGCCCAGGTCAACGCAATTCTTTGCAACGGCCCGGCATCAATCTTTGGCACTGGGCTTTGGGCGATCTGCAACAGGGATGCCCCAGAAAACACAGGCCCGCGCCACCAGTAGCGCAGCGCCCCAAACGGACGACGGCCTGCCAGAAGCGACAAAGCCACCGGCAGCCCACCGAAGAAAAACAGCAAGGACAAAGGCTGCATCAGCTCCACCAAGGGCAGCAACGCCAACAGGGCAACACCCGCAGACAGGACCAATCGCTTGGGTGCAATGTCATGGGGCCACAACAGCGCAGCAAACATAAACACCGCCACACCAAATACCGCCAAAGACAGGCCCGGTGTGACGCCCCACATCAAAATATCGCCCAGCGCAATCAACGCCACCAGGGCGATGGCGTGCTTTGGCAGGGGCTGCGATACCCGTTTCGGGTCGTTGGCCTCGTCGGATGGCGGTGGAGGGGTCAGCCACCAGCCATCCTGCTGCATCGATAGGGGTACGCCCTTGATCAGTGTTGTTTTCATGGTCCCTGCTCCGTGTGTGGTTGTCTTTTGAGGCCACATATCGCCCAGCCCTGTGCAGGCTTACTGCTGAGGTTTGTGCAGAATTCGTGCAGCGCGGTTGCTTGCACCCATCTGCCACCCATGCGAGTCTGCGACTCGACCAGACATCAAGGCGCCGCAGACATGCAGACCGACAGCACACACACCACGTCCCAATCCGAAGGCAGCACGCAGCTTCCGCAAGTGACCGAACCGCGCAACCCCGGCATGCCGCTGGATCTGGATTGGGTCCGGGGACTTCAGGCCAATACATCCGCCATTGAGCGGCGCGCCAAAACATTGCCCGGACGTCGGTCCATCAAAAAGGCGCATCAGGCCGCATGGCTGGCCCGTGCTGTGTCCTGCATCGACCTCACGACCTTGTCGGGTGACGACACAGAGCGCCGGGTGGCCCGTCTGTGCGCAAAGGGGCGCCAGCCTGTGCGCCGCGAGATGTTAGAGGCCTTGGGCCTGCCCGATCTGACTGTCGGGGCGATCTGCGTCTATCACGAGATGATCCCCGCCGCCGTGCGCGCCCTAAACGGCTCTGGCATTCCTGTTGCGGCTGTGTCCACAGGCTTTCCTGCGGGTTTGTCCCCGTTTCACCTGCGCATTCAGGAAATCCGTGAAAGCGTGACCGCAGGGGCCGAAGAAATCGACATCGTCATCTCGCGCCGCCACGTGTTGGAAGGCAATTGGACAGCCCTTTATGACGAAATGGCCGAGATGCGCGAGGCGTGCGGCAATGCCCATGTCAAAGCGATCCTCGCCACGGGCGAGCTTGGCTCGTTGCGCAACGTGGCCCGCGCCAGTGCTGTGTGCATGATGGCCGGGGCGGATTTCATCAAGACATCCACCGGCAAGGAAAGCGTGAACGCCACCCTGCCCGTGACTTTGGTCATGCTGCGCGCCATCCGGGAATTCCATGAACGCACCGATATTCGCGTCGGCTACAAACCTGCCGGGGGTATTTCCAAAGCCAAAGACGCCTTGGTCTATCTCGCCCTGATCAAAGAAGAACTGGGGGATCGCTGGCTGCGCCCCGATCTGTTCCGCTTTGGGGCGTCTTCCCTTTTGGGCGACATTGAACGCCAATTGGAACACCACCTCACCGGCACCTATTCCGCAGGATACCGCCATGGGCTTGGCTAATCTGACACTCAAAACGATCCGCAAAAATTCGGACATCGAGGGACGCACATGACTGTTAAAGAGATTTTCGACACCATGGATTACGGCACAGCCCCCGAAAATGCGGCCGAGGCTTTGGCCTGGATCGTTGATCAGGGCGGCGTGTTTGGTCATTTCATCAATGGTGGCTTTACCGATGCAGGCACCGGGTTTGACAGCAAAAACCCCGCCAATGGCGATGTGCTGGCCACCCTGACGCAAGCCAGTCAAGGGGACGTGGATGCCGCCGTCGCAGCAGCACGCAAAGCCCAGCCCAAATGGGAAAAGCTGGGCGGCCATGGCCGTGCGCGGTATCTGTATGCGCTGGCCCGTTTGTTGCAAAAGCACGCGCGCCTGTTTGCCGTGCTGGAAACGTTGGACAACGGCAAACCGATCCGCGAATCCCGCGACATCGACATTCCGCTGGCCCAACGCCACTTTTATTACCACGCGGGCATGGCGCAATTGATGGATGCCGAGCTGCCAGAGTGTCAGGCCTTGGGTGTCTGTGGTCAGATCATCCCATGGAACTTCCCGCTGCTCATGCTGTCGTGGAAAATTGCGCCCGCGCTGGCCATGGGCAACACTGTGGTGCTGAAACCCGCGGAATACACATCCCTGACGGCGCTTTTGTTTGCGGACATCTGCCAACAAGCGGGCCTGCCAGATGGTGTTGTGAACATCGTCACGGGCGACGGCGCGGTGGGCGAAATGATCGTAAACGCCAAAGTCGACAAGATCGCGTTTACAGGCTCCACTGCTGTGGGGCGCAAAATCCGCGAAGCGACTGCGGGAACGGGCAAGGCGCTGACCCTCGAACTCGGGGGGAAGTCCCCCTATATCGTGTTTGATGACGCGGATCTGGACAGCGCAGTCGAAGGGCTGGTGGACGCGATCTGGTTTAATCAAGGGCAAGTCTGCTGCGCCGGGTCGCGCCTTTTGGTGCATGAACCCGTGGCGGACAGATTTTACGCCAAACTCAAGGCGCGCATGGACAAGCTGCGCATCGGCGATCCGCTGGACAAATCCATTGATGTGGGCGCTGTGGTGGATCCGGTGCAATTGCAGACCATCACCGACATGGTCACCAACAATCCCGAGGGCGATCATTACACGGCCCAAATCCCGGTCCCGGATCGCGGCTGTTATTATCCCCCAACCCTGATCACGGGCCTCAGCCAAGCAGATGCGTTAATGCAGGAAGAAATCTTTGGGCCAGTTCTTGCCTCCACCACCTTCCGCACGCCGGCCGAGGCTGTGCAGCTGGCCAACAATACCCGCTATGGTCTTGCCGCGACGGTCTGGACGGAAAACGTGAACCTCGCCCTTGATCTTGCGCCCAAGCTGGCCGCAGGCGTGGTTTGGGTGAATGCCACCAACCTTTTTGATGCGGCGGCAGGTTTTGGCGGTGTGCGCGAAAGTGGCTTTGGTCGCGAAGGTGGATGGGAAGGCCTGCAAGCCTATACCAAACCCAAAGACGCCACAGCCAAGCCGCTGAAGACCATTGCGCCCATGGACGGCACAGGTG
Organism: uncultured Paracoccaceae bacterium; assembly: GCA_938038825.1. Classification (GTDB taxonomy): domain Bacteria; phylum Pseudomonadota; class Alphaproteobacteria; order Rhodobacterales; family Rhodobacteraceae; genus Aliishimia. The sequence goes on from CALHST010000375.1 coordinate 12,109, forward strand.
GCCTCGCGAACGGGATTGACCGGACCTCCAAACTCTATATCGGCGGCAAGCAGGCCCGCCCGGACGGGGGGTATTCCAACCCGGTCTACAGCGCCAAGGGCGATCTGTTGGGGCATGCGTCGCTTGCCAATCGCAAAGACATGCGCAACGCGGTCGAGGCCGCAACAGCCGCAGGAAGCTGGGCCAAAACCACCGGCCACTTGCGCGCCCAGATCCTGTATTACATCG
>CALHST010000376.1 GCA_938038825.1 uncultured Paracoccaceae bacterium
CCCTTGACCCCAACGCGCAGTTGTTGTTGCGCACGTCATATTCACAAGCCAATTCCGTAGAACACATCCCCTTGGCGGACGTACCGCCCGTGCCGTTGCCCGCAGGAGGAGGCCTTTTGCTGACCGGGGTATTCGGCTTTGCGGCGATCCGCAGACGTCGTAGTTAAGCCCGTTTGAAAATGTCAATTTTCCCATTCAGGACATGAAAATGTATCAGAAATTTGCATATCTCATCGGTTTATCAGCCGCGATGGGGGCTGTGCCCTTAACGGTCAGTGCGGCGTCATTAGATCCGTTTGTGGCGCGCGCGCAGGTTCGGTTTTTGCCAGACAACGAAATTAGCGAAGCCGAAGGGCCGCTGCGCGCAGTGGCGCGGGTCGCGCCGTTTACAGGCGCTCGTGGTGAATCGGGTTTGGCCTCAGCCTCGGCCAGTATTCAAGGTCTGAAGGCCAGCGCCAACAGTCAGGTTATGGGCGGTGCTGCGGACGAACCTGCACGCGTCTTTAACGCAAATGCGTCCGCCAAGGTGCAGTCCTTCTTTGATCTTGTCCTCACTGATGAGACGGGTTCTGGGAAAACGCATACGGACGTATCGCTGAGTTTCTTTCTTGACGGGTTTCTGTCTATCTCGGGACTGGACACGTTTGGCAGAAGCTTTCTGTCGCCCACCTTGTCTCTTGAATATGGTTTGGGCCAAGCCGGGTTGGGGTTCCCGTCCCCGTTTGAAGAAATTGGCAGGCTATCGTTCACAGACGCATTCCAATCCCCAATTGATAACCCTCTTGCCATGACCAAGGGAATTTTTGCTGATTTAGACTATCGAAGCTCGGATCTTATCTCGCAGGAATTCACCACGCCAACCGCGCGTGTGCCCTTGGACACTGTCCTTAGTTTTAAAATGGAACTTCGCGTCAGTGCCGGTGGAACAAGCAACGACGGCGATCAAATCGGCGCGCGCGCAAACTTTGGAAACACGCTGACTTTCTCTCCCGATGCGTTCTTCAATCTTGCGCCGGGTATCACAGCCAACTCTGCTGAATTGGGCTTAACAAACAACCAGTTTGATAGCGGCGCACCCGCTCCGATCCCTCTGCCAGCCAGTTTTTGGCTGCTCCCTTTGGCTTTAGGCACGTTAAGAGCATTGCGATTTGGACGCCGGAACGCTGCAGGCAAAACACAAGATTGCCTGCTATAAGAACTTTCATTGCCCCGCACCAACGGACCAATCCTGTGCAACGTCAAGTTCAGGATCCCGCGGGGCACTACATCAACAGAATACAGGTAAAATACTGACGACGAAAAGCATTGCCTTATTCCATAACAATAAGGCGTTTACCGTTCCTTATGCTGACGGCCGGCACTCGACGTCACGCTGCCTGCTTTCCAATCGAAAACACTTCGAAATCCGCCTATTTTCCGAACGTGTCGATTTCTCCTCTTGGCCCTTACACGCAATGCGCGCATCATAAGCGTGTCCGCAGCGAAGGTCTGCGCACTACGCCGCTCAATCATTGCAAAATCTCTGTTTTGTCGACCGAGATCTGCCAATCATTAGGAATCGCCCGATGCCCATCAATCTCACCCGCCGCACGTTTCTTGCTTCAACAGCAACCTTTGCTGCGCTGCATCCGTTTTCCGTGCACGCTGCCGCCAATCAGGCCCATCTGCGTCTGATGGAGACCACAGATTTGCACGTGCATGTTTTCCCTTATGACTATTACGCCGACAAGCCACGTGACACAGTTGGGTTGTCCAGGATTTCAAGCATTGTCAAAGAGATACGCGCCGAAGCCACCAATTCCTTGTTGCTCGACAATGGCGATTTTCTGCAAGGAAACCCGATGGGCGATTACATCGCATATGAACGTGGCATGAAAGAGGGGGACAGTCATCCAATCATCACTGCGATGAATACCGTTGGCTTTGATGCCTCCACTCTGGGAAATCACGAATTCAACTATGGGCTTGATTTCTTGGACAAATCTTTGGCGGGTGCCGACTTCCCAGTGGTGTCAGCCAACGTGGTCAAAGACATGGGTGGATCGCCCACGGCAGACACCACTCTTTATAAACCTTACACAATTCTTGACCGCATGCTCACAGATGGCGCCGGTGAAACACACGCAATCAAGGTCGGCATCATTGGGTTTGTGCCCCCGCAGATCATGAACTGGGATCGCCGCCATCTTGAAGGCAACGTGCAAGCCCGCGACATACTGGAAACAGCCAAGGCCTATGTGCCTGAAATGAAAGAGAAAGGCGCAGACATCATCATCGCCCTCTCTCACTCTGGCATTGGTGAGGCGAACGCATCGGACGGCATGGAAAACGCCTCTGTCCCCCTCGCTGCCATTGATGGGATCGACGCGATCCTATGTGGTCACCACCATGCCGAATTCCCCGGGAAACGCTACGCCGAGGCCGCAATGGTCGACGCGGAACTCGGCACAATTCACGGAAAACCGGCTGTTATGGGCGGTTTCTGGGGGTCGCACCTTGGCCTGATTGATCTCATGCTGGAACGCACTGGCGGCGAATGGCGGGTGGCGGCATCCTCCTCTACATTACGCCCCATCTCTAAGCGCAACGAAGACCGGTCAATCACAGCCCTCGTCGCGGACGACGCCGACGTGCTCGCCTCTGTTCAGCAAGAACACGACGACACCCTCGCCTATGTGCGCCGTGCGGTCGGGAAAACCGACGCGCCGCTGCATAGCTATTTCGCCTTGGTGGCCGATGATCCCTCTGTGCAAATCGTTTCCATCGCGCAAAAATGGTATGTGGAACAATTGCTTGCAGGTACCGAATACGCCGCCCTGCCGGTGCTTTCCGCAGCGGCCCCCTTCAAGGCAGGCGGTCGTGGTGGCCCAGATTACTACACGGACGTGCCGGTTGGCGATGTCGCGATCAAGAATGTCTCTGACCTCTACCTTTATCCCAACACGGTCCGTGCCGTTCTGGTCACAGGACAAGAGGTCAAAGATTGGCTTGAACGCTCTGCAGGGATGTTCAACCAAGTCGATGCCGGTGCTCAGGACGCGCCATTGCTGAACCCCGATTTCCCAAGCTACAATTTCGACATCATCGACGGTGTGACCTATCAGATCGACCTCAGCCAACCGTCGAAATTCGATCCAAAAGGCGACGTGATCAACCCAGACTCAAACCGCATTTCGGACCTCAAGATCGGCGGACAGCCACTTGATATGAATGCCAAATTCGTCATTGCTACGAATAACTACCGCGCGTCTGGCGGCGGCAAGTTCCCGGGTGCCATGGGTGACAGCATCATCGTCGAAGCCCCGGACACCAACCGCGACGTGATTGTGCGCTATATCGTTGAACAAGGCACCATCAGCCCCAAAGCAGACGCCAACTGGACGTTCAAACCTTTGGGTGGAACAACCGCAATCTTTGATACGGGCCCCAAAGCCGCCGGCTACGCCAAAGATGTAAAGGGTGTGACAATGGAACCTGCAGGAACAAATGAAGACGGCTTTGCCCTGTTCCGCCTAAAGCTTTGATCCGCCCCATTCTTTTGGTTCAAAATACCTCAGGGGGAGTGTGAGGGGGACAGCGTCCCCCTCTTTTCAAAACATCTCATACGGCGCAGCCGTTCATGCAAAAAGGCCGCTCAGAGTGATCTGGGCGGCCTTCCTAATTCTAAAATTCCGTCAGTGACGGCTTACTCTTCTTCAAGCGCCTCGACAGCTTTCTGAAGATCGTCTTTGGACACGGTTTTGTCTTTTACAGTTGCCTGTTCAAACACGTGATCCACAACTTTGTCTTCGAACAAAGGTGCGCGCAGCTGTTGTTGCATTTGCGCATTTTGCTGAACAAATTCAAAGAACTGGCGCTCTTGACCGGGGTATTGACGCGCCTGATTCATAATCGCCTGGCTCATCTCGGCGTCAGACACCTCGACTTCCGCTTTCTGACCAATTTCCGCCAACAACAGACCCAAACGCACGCGACGTTCCGCCAACGCGTTGTGCTCGTCAGTGGGTTCGACTTCAGGGTGGTCGTGGCCTTCCACGTCAGGGTTTTCTTCATGCCACAACTGGTGCGCAATTTGACCCGCTTCCGCAGCAACAAGGCTTGGCGGCAAATCGAACTTCACCAACTTGTCCAACTCATCCAGCAAACCGCGCTTCATAACAGCCCGCGCCGCGCCTGAGTATTCGGCTTCCAATCGTTCCGAGATCTGACCCTTCAGACCATCAAGATCTTCTGCGCCAAACTTTTTGGCAAGTTCGTCATTTAGTTCTGCCGCGACAGGCTCTTTGACCTCTTTCACAGTGCAAGAGAACACAGCCTCTTTGCCGGCCAAGTGCTCGGCCTGGTACTGTTCGGGGAACGTGACTGTGACGTCTTTCTCTTCACCTGTTTTCGAACCGACCAACTGGTCTTCGAAACCGGGGATAAAGGAGTTGGAGCCCAAAACCAGAGGATAATCTTCTGCTGCGCCACCTTCAAACGGTTCACCGTCCACTTTGCCCAAGAAGTCGATCACAATCTGATCGCCGTCTTTGGCTTTGGATCCTTTTTTGCGGGCTTTGAAATCTTGTGCAGTTTCTGCCAGATTTGCCAACGCTTCATCAACAGCCGCGTCATCCGCTTTTACAACCAGACGCTCCAGCTTGATTTTGCTCATATCCGTTTCTGGGATCACAGGCAGGGCTTCGTAAGACATCTCGACATTGACGTCGTCGCCTTCTTTCCAGTCCTCATTGGTCATTTTGACCTCGGGCTGCATTGCGGGGCGATCACCGCTGTCTTCGAAATGCTGTTGCATGGCGCCGTCAATGCTTTCTTGCATGACTTCACCCATAAGGCGTTGGCCAAACTGCTTTTTCAGCAAAGCCATCGGGACTTTACCTTTGCGAAAGCCTTTCATTTCAATGTCGGGCTGGGCTTCAACCAACTTGTCATTGACCTTGTCTTCCAACTCGGCCGCCGTGACAGTGATGGCATAGCCGCGTTTCAGACCTTCGTTCAGCGTCTCGGTGACCTGCATTTTCGCTCCTAGCAAACAGTACGGAGGCCGTGAAAACACGGCCTGGCAAATTTGCGCCTTACTAGTTGGCACACCGCGTGTATTCAAGCCGAAAAATAGGGTGCGCTGAATGCATGCCTGTGATGGGACACTTCCCAGGGCTGGTATCATTGATTGTCAAGAAGAATGGTACCGCCTCCCCGGCTTGAACGGGGGACCCCTGGTTCCACAAACCAGTGCTCTAACCAACTGAGCTAAGGCGGCACTTTTGCTAATTTAACAGCTTGGCGCGCTATAACAACCTTTAACGATGGAATGCAAACCAAAATTTCTGTGTTAGCCTCTTGCATTCCAGATCCACTTGCGCCCAAGTTTGCGCGCGTAAAAATAGGTAGCAATCATGATCCTTGTTGGCGGTGAAAATCTGATTGATTTCGTTCAAGACGCGGGGGCCGACGGCCTGCCGCGTTACGTGGCGAATCCGGGTGGGTCCCCTTATAATGTTGCTATGGCGTTGGGACGTCAGGAGATCCCCGTTGGATATCTTACGCCGATTTCGACGGATTCGCTGGGCGATTTGCTGGCCGGTCGATTGCAGGATGATGGGGTGCAGATTTTGGCCCCGCGTGTGCCCCACCCCTCATCTTTGGCTGTGGTCTCTTTGAGCGATGGGGTTCCGACCTATGGCTTTTACCGCGAAAACACGGCGGAACGGCAAGTCTTTGACGGCAGCCTTATGGCGCCAGACGACAGTTTGGGCGTGCATGTCGGGTCTTTGGGGTTGGCCGACGGCGCAGATGCAAAAGTTTGGGAGGCATTCTTTCTGGCCCAAAAAAGCGCAGGGCGTTTCACATCGCTTGATCCCAATGTGCGGGCGGCCTTTATCACAGATCGCAAAGACTACCTTGTGCGGATCGAACGCATGGCAGCCGCCGCAGATCTTTTGAAGCTCAGCGATGAAGACCTGGAATGGATGTATCCAGACATGTCGCAATCAGACGGGATCGCCCGGATGCATGCACTCAATCCATCAGGTCTGAGCGTACTGACCAAAGGCAGTGACGGCGCAGAGGGTTATCTGGGAGATCAGATTGTTTCTGTCCCCGCCGGCGTGGCAGATCCTTTTATGGATACCGTTGGGGCGGGCGACACGTTCCATGGCACCTTAATCGCGCAGCTCTATCAAAGAAATTGCTTGGCCAGCACAAAGATCGCAGCCTTAACGAAAGACGACCTGTCGCACCTTTTGACCACGGCCGCCAAAGCCGCAGCCATCAACTGTTCGCGCAGCGGCTGTCAGCCCCCAACCCGCGCGGATCTTGCCTAGGGTCAGGACCCATTAATGCTGCCCCGTCAGCTTACATTTCACGAAATGTCAGTGGTTTGGGACGCGCCGACCATAGTTATTCTACGGGCAAGCGGTCCACGCCGCTGAGATGAAGTGAAATGCAAGCCCTTCGGGTGCGGCGGATTTTGCCTGTGAACTGCGTTACATCTCTTTGAAAGAGAATGACTATTTCGGCAGAGATGTGCCTCGTCACAAACAAAATCTGCCGCACTGACGGTGCAGCATTAATGGGTCCTGACCCTA
>CALHST010000377.1 GCA_938038825.1 uncultured Paracoccaceae bacterium
AGTGGCCGTGGACCAAGTTGATGGATGTGCCGGAATTCACGGATGAGCTGGTCGATCTGATCGCGGGGCAGTCAGACGAACAATCCGGCCATCTGAGCATTTCGGAATTGCTGCGTACCCGTGACGACAATCTGGTGTCGTTGCTGCGTGCGTTAAAAGGGCAGGACTGGGGCGCAGGCGCGGTGTTGAACGCGCAGGAAAAGACGCTGAAAGGCGGCCCACTCAGCAGTATGGACCTGTCGAAGCCCTTGCCCACAGGGCGACGCGCTGTACCGCTGGATTGGACAGATTACAACGGCCACATGAACGAGGCGCGCTACTTGCAGGCGTTTTCTGATGCCACGGACCGGTTTATGGAACTGGTCGGCTGTGATGCGGAGTATATCGCGAAGGGCGGCAGTTATTTCACGGCTGAAACGCATATCCGCCATGTGGACGAAGTCCATGCGGGGGCGATGATTTCCATCCGTACTCGTCTTTTGGGCGGGGCGGGTAAGAAAATGCATCTGTGGCACGAGATGTATGAAGGCGACCGGCTTTTAGCGACGGGCGAGCATTTCTTGTTGCATGTGGATTTAGAAAGTCGGCGCCCTTGTGATCCAAGTGCCGAGATTATCGATGCGATGGCCAAGATCACGCAAGCGCAGGCGGGATTGCCAATGCCCGAAGGCGCTGGGCGGCATGTCGGGCAACCCCGGTGAGGCAGGTTTTGGTCACTGCTGGGGCGTCAGGCGTCGGGCGCGCGATGGCCGACGCGTTTGACGACGCCGGTTATGCTGTGTGCGTAACGGATGTTGATCCGACGGCTTTGGCGACGTGTCCGGTGCATTGGCGCGCTGAACAGGTGAATGTCACAGATGAACCCGCGATGGCGGCGTTGATTGCGGATCTACCCGATTTGCACACGCTGTGCGCCAATGCCGGGATCGCAGGGCCGACGGCTGGGATCGAGATGATAGATCTTGCTGATTGGCAGGCGTGTGTTTCGGTGAATCTTGAAGGTGCCTTCATCGCGTTGAAACATGCCACACCGATTTTGAAGCAATCAGGGCAGGGCGCTGTGGTGTTCACGTCTTCGACCGCGGGGCAGTACGGTTATCCGAACCGCGCGCCCTATGCGGCGGCGAAATGGGCGGTGCTGGGATTGATGAAAACTGCCGCGATGGAACTAGGGCCGTTTGGTATTCGGTGCAACGCGATTTGTCCTGGTGCTGTGGAAGGCCCTCGGATGGAGGGCGTGTTGCAGCGCGAGGCAGATGCCAAAGGCATGACGCGCGATGATGTCTATGCCGGTTATGCGTCGGGCACGTCGATGAAGTCCTTTGTCGAAGGGCGCGATATTGGGGCGATGGCGGTGTTCTTGGCCTCGGACGCGGCGCGGTTGGTGTCAGGGCAAGTGATTGCGGTGGATGGGCACACGGAAAACCCAGACCCCAAACCATAGTCAGTCATCGGGTGTTATGAAACGGAGTGCGCTGCGCGCACACGCCATGGTTGGTTTGGCGCGCATGTTGCCGGTTTCCTGAGATGACGGTGTTTCGGTGCGAACGGACACGGGCTGTTAAACCTGTGGAAAAGCGGTTGGGGTAGACAGGTGTTCTGTGTAGAACAGGGCAACGCTAGAGGAGTCGCACATGTCCGGAGAATTGTCGCCTATTGATAAGGCTAAGTTTGTCGCAGCCAAGCGGGCATCGGAATATGTGGAATCTGGCATGCGCGTTGGATTGGGCACAGGATCAACAGCGGCGTGGTTGGTGCGCTGTCTTGGTGAGATGGTGCGTGATGACGGCCTTAAGATCACCGGAGTTCCGACCTCGACCCGCACGGCGGCTTTGGCGCGGGATGTGGGCATCAAGGTGGCAAGTTTGGACGAGGCCAAGTGGCTGGATGTCACGATTGATGGGGCCGATGAATTTGACGGGGATCTGAACCTGATCAAAGGCGGCGGTGGCGCTTTGTTGCAGGAAAAGATTGTGGCCACGGCCAGCGATCGCATGGTGGTGATCGCGGATGTGGGCAAAGAGGTTGAAAATCTTGGAAACTTCCCGCTGCCGGTAGAGGTCATTCCGTTTGGCTGGCAGACCACGCAGGCGTTGATTGAAGAAACGTTGGTGAGCATGGACGTGCTGGGACGGTCGTCTTCGTTGCGGATGAACAATGATGCGCCTTTTGTAACGGATGAAGGCAATCACATACTGGATCTGCATTTGAACCGGATTGGGAATGCCCGTCAGTTGGCGCTTGTTCTAAACCAGATGCCGGGTGTTGTCGAAAACGGTTTGTTCATCGACATTTGTGACAGTGTTGTCATTGGCTATGGTGATGGCCGTGTCGAAGTGCGCGACATCAATGCAGGAACTGTTGAGACCGATAAGCTCGACTTTGTTGAAAGTGACAATCTGTTTGCGGACTTAAACGATTAAGCAGCATTCGCATCGTTTTTGCGCGTTGATGTTGTTTCGGGGACCCTTTTGATCTCGTGTGCGGTGGCGCGCGATATCTGGTCTGTGTGATACGGTGTGCTTGCATGCTTTGTCAGAGTCATATGTGCCGACGAAAGCGCGGCGTTTTGATCAAGATCAAAGAAACTTGAACAGATATTCCATATTCTGTCCTAAGGTGGCGCAAGCTTTCGCTAAGACCGTTGAAATCAAAAAGATGCATGACATCTGTTTCGTCCATCTGAAAGGCCGGTAATGCGTTCCCTTTTGCGGCACAGCAAAAGGCTGGATGTCGTGTCCATGTTAATCTGTTTCTTTCAGAAAAG
>CALHST010000378.1 GCA_938038825.1 uncultured Paracoccaceae bacterium
CTGGCTGTGCGTGAACTTTGTGCTTGTGTTCAATCGCACATCGCGAACAGCCAGATCCAGACCTCTTTCCAAGAAGACTTGGCGGAACTGATAGAAGCCAAATTCAAAGCACGTCATGAAGACCAACAGCATGATCGGGAACAGAATGACAAATTCTATCAAAACCAGGCTTCCGCGTTCCTCTTCCTTGATCTGACGCAAGCGGTTGGCAAACAGTCTCTTCATTGTGTCAACCTCAGCTGGTTGAGTTGCGTTGCAATTGATTTGAACGCTTCGGTGATCTCAACACCTTCCACACGGAAGAAGTGGCTTGGTGTCGAGGCACAGTTTTCCAAAACGCTTGCACCGTGATTGTCGACTTCGAAACCAACACCCCAGATGACGATGCCTTGGTCTTTCGCTGCTGTGCAGACTTGATTCAGCAAAGCGTCACCGCTGCTTCCGGAATACTTGCGGTAGTAGAACCTGCTGCGGTCGCCGCCAGTATAATAATCAAGATAGGTTCTGAAGTTGAACCGAGCCCAATGCGCGTACAAAGACGGTGAATAGTAAGCGCGGGCCTCGTTAATGCGGTAGCTGTCGGTATTTACGCCATCCGTCATCACAATAATTGTTTTCATCGTTTCATCGTCGGAATAGTCCGCAGGGCGACCTGCAAAATTGGCATCAACATTACCGCTGTTGATCAGATTGGTGACAACGCTTCTGGACGAAGGATCCAACAACGCCGCGGCCCATTTCACACCCAAGAAGATGGATGTCTGTGCGCGGGGCTGCAGTTGATTGATTTGGTTCTGCAGAGCCGTCAAATTTTGCGAAAATGGTTGGATTTGTTCATAGCTGCGCTTCGGGCAAGTTGTGTTGCTGACGTCATACAAGTTTCCATAGTACCACTGGAAGTGCTGCATTTGGTCATATTGATGGTTCGGATCCAGGCCAGCGCTGGTGAAATGACTGTCAGGGAATTCGACGCAATGCGACAAGTTGTGACGATTGTTTACATTTGGCAAGGCATTGAAAATCGCCGGACCTGCGTTCACATGTTCAGAATATGGAACTACTGAGATAGATATCAGGTTTTCCGTTTCATCACGGATCAGCGTCTCATTGAATGTGTTGGCTGCGTCACGAAGGTTCGCAATCTTGCCATTGTGACGCATGGATCCAGAGATATCCAAAACCATCGAGATCTCGATTTTTGAAACCCGTTCTTCAGCAGCACTCAGGGCGGGGGCATTGATTTCGTCAACACCTAAGAAGCGCATGAACTGAGTGGGCGTAACTGTGCGCGCATTTGCTGAAACGATCCGGTAGTTCAAACCGGCATCGACTGTGACCGAGTTCAGGTATTGCGACATACCGGCCTTGGCGAAGTAATCGTGAACAACCGCTTCGGGGTCCAACTGTTGATCCAAATCAGCGGCAGCCAAAACAGCGCGGTCTTGCGTGTTTTGCAGCAACGTTCGATCCATTTCACTGCGCATCAAATCGACCCCGATGCCACCCACGAGGAGTGTCAGGGATATAAATACCAATGCAAGAATCGTCGCCGACCCCCGCTCGTCACGGGCAGCTTGGCGTAAACTGAAACTCAGCACACTTGCTACAAACTCATTATTTTTCATCGGTACACCCTCCACAGGCGTTTCCCCACCCTGCTTTTGGATTTGCACACTTCGTCTTCGCCTTTAACACATGAGAAAATGACGGAAATAAGGCAGCGACCATGCCAATTTCACGCCATTGTCTCTGGTTGGCGTTCAATGAGTGTTGAAAGGGATATGTTGTTTCCCAGAAGGCGTGTAATCCTGCGAATTCCAAGGATTTTTCCGGCATTCGATCACGCACCTGTTAGCCAATTTGGGCGCATTTTACGGACAATTTCTTCGCTGTTCCGAGGTGGGTTGTTGTCATTCTATTTATGCTTGTATTGTCGGGTGTAGACGAAAGAGCTTTGCAGGGCTGCCAACAAAAAATCACTTTGGTTAACCAAATGATTCCTCCCTGTGGTTAACTGACGTTACGCGGCGCTGAGTCGCCGAAAAAGGGAAGAAAAAGGAACCTGTTATGTCCAGCCAACAAGAACCGAGTTTTCGCGAAAGCGTGGATATTATGTTCAGCCGTGCCGTGGCACTCATGGATCTGCCGCCTGGGCTTGAAGAAAAGATCCGCGTTTGCAACGCAACATATACAGTTCGGTTTGGTGTGCGGCTTCGTGGACAAGTCCAAACGTTCACGGGGTATCGGTCTGTTCACTCAGAACATATGGAACCGGTGAAGGGGGGCATTCGGTATTCCCTGGGCGTGAACCAAGACGAGGTTGAAGCCCTTGCCGCGCTCATGACGTATAAATGTTCTTTGGTCGAGGCACCGTTTGGTGGATCCAAAGGCGGTTTGTGTATTGATCCGCGTGAATATGACGAACAGGAACTGGAACTGATCACCCGCAGATTTGCGTATGAGCTGGCAAAACGGGATCTGATTCACCCATCGCAGAACGTTCCGGCACCGGATATGGGCACTGGCGAACGTGAAATGGCGTGGATGGCGGATCAATATGCCCGCATGAACACAACAGACATCAACGCGCGGGCCTGCGTGACGGGCAAGCCGATTAACGCAGGGGGTATTCAGGGCCGGACCGAGGCGACGGGGCGGGGTGTGCAATACGCTTTGCAAGAATTCTTCCGCCACCCCGAGGATATGAAGGCCGCCGGCTTAACCGGCACATTGGATGGCAAGCGCGTGATCGTGCAAGGTCTGGGCAATGTGGGCTATCACGCTGCCAAATTCCTTCAGGAAGAAGATGGATGTTTGGTCACCGGCATTATTGAACGTGATGGCGCGCTGTTTAACCCTGATGGGTTGGATGTGGAAAAGATCCGCAACTGGCTGATGAAACATGGCGGGATCACTGGATATCCCGATGCCACCCATTTCGAAGAGGGCGGCAAAGTCATGGAGGAAGACTGCGACATTCTGATCCCAGCCGCTTTGGAAGGCGTGATCAACATGGGCAATGCTGACCGCATCAAAGCCCCGTTGATCATCGAAGCTGCGAATGGTCCTGTCACGGCTGGCGCGGACGAAATTCTGCAGAAGAAGGGCACTGTGATCATTCCCGACATGTATGCAAACGCTGGCGGTGTAACGGTTTCCTACTTTGAGTGGGTCAAGAACTTGTCCCATATTCGCTTTGGCCGGATGCAACGGCGTCAGGAAGAATCGCGCCACCAACTTGTTGTGGATGAACTTGAACGGCTCAGCGCTGAAAAAGATTTGGATTGGCAGCTTAGCCCCGATTTCAAAGAGAAATATCTGCGCGGGGCAGGTGAATTGGAACTGGTCCGCTCTGGGTTGGACGACACTATGCGCACGGCTTATCAGTCGATGCGCGACGTGTGGCACAGCAGGGCGGACGTTCCTGATTTGCGCACAGCCGCGTATCTTGTCGCTATCGGAAAAGTGGCAGCAAGTTACCGCGCGAAGGGCTTGTAACGATGGCCCGTGATCTGGCCTTGCGCTGTGCTTGCGGCACTGTTCAGGGGCAGGCGCGGGGCGTAACTCCACGCAACGTGCGGCGGGTATGCTGTTATTGTCCAGACTGCCGCGCGTTTCTGAACCACGTCGGGGCACAGAGCTGTGTGACGGACGATGGTGGCGCTGATCTGGTTGCGATCCTTCCGGGCCGCATCGAATTCACCGCAGGCCATGATCAAATATCTGTGCTGCGGCTCAGCAAAAACGGTTTGCTGCGCTGGTATGCTGCCTGCTGTGGCACGCCGCTTGGGAATACGCCGGCCAAACCTGTTCCCCGCTTTGTGAGCGTTCCGCGCGCTCTGTTCGCAGACCCCGACGCGGATACCGTGCTGGGGAAATTGAAGGCCATCGTGAACACCGCTCAAGCGCCTGCCGGTCGCGCGCCGCCCAAAGAATTTGGGTTTCCGGGGTTCATCATCTATGTCGCCGCGGGTCATCTGGCATCGGTTCTTGGATTGGCGCCCAAAAACACGCCGTACTTCGATGCAAATGAGAAACCCGCCGTGACCCCCTATGTTTTGACCAAAGAAGAACGCAAGTTGGCCTCTGCCTGAGGTTTAGGCGCACAGCGCGATAAAGACGCGCTCTTTGATAAACCATCGTGACTGAACCGGGATTTGTCGAAATTCTAGTCTGGTGCCCCGAGACTGGTTTGGTACTGTCACAGCCGTGCAGTGCGCGCGTGAAGGAGTCACCATGCGTTTTTCGGGGCTAAAAATCCTAAAGGAAGGTCTGACCGGTAACAAAGGTTGGCGTCCTCATTGGCGGGATCCGCAACCTAAATCCGAATATGACATCATCATTATCGGGGGCGGCGGCCATGGGCTGGCCTGCGCACATTATCTGGCATCGCAACACGGCATTACAAATGTCGCTGTTTTGGAACGCGGATATATTGGCGGCGGAAATGTGGGGCGTAACACGACAATCGTGCGGGCCAACTACAGTTTGCCAGGCAACAGCGAATTCTATTCCCACTCTCTCAAGCTTTGGGAAGGGTTGGAGCAGGACCTGAACTATAACGTGATGCATTCACAGCGCGGCATCATCAATCTGTTCCATTCAGATGGGCAACGCGATGACTTTGCCCGACGCGGTAACATGATGCTCAGCCAAGGCGACGACGCAGAGCTGTTGGATACAGAAGGTGTCAGAAAAAAGCTGCCCTATTTGGATTTCGAACAAACACGCTTTCCGATCTTTGGTGGCTTGTTTCATGCGCGCGGCGGCACAGCGCGCCATGATGCGGTTGCTTGGGGATTTGCCCGTGGCGCTGACAGTCGTGGTGTGGACCTGATCCAGAAATGCGAGGTCACGGGGATCGACATTCAGAATGGCGTGGTCACCGGCGTGCAAACCTCGCGCGGGCCGATCCGTGCCAAGAAAGTTGCGATGATGGGGGCTGGGCGGTCCAGCCAAATTGCAGACATGGCCGGAATGCGCCTGCCAATCGAAAGTCATGTGTTGCAAGCCTTTGTCACAGAAGGATTAAAACCCTGCATTGATCACGTCATTACCTATGGAATGGGTCATTTCTATATCAGCCAATCTGACAAAGGCGGTTTGGTGTTTGGCGGTGATCTGGATATGTATGCGTCTTATGCCGCGCGCGGTAACTTGCCGCTTGTTGAACATGTGGTCGAGGCTGGCATGACCCTGATGCCGATGATTGGCAAAGCCAAGATGTTGCGGTCTTGGGGCGGGATCATGGATATGTCGCCGGATGGCTCCCCGATTATCGACAGAACCCATATCGACGGGCTCTTTGTGTCATGCGGGTGGTGTTATGGCGGCTTCAAGGCGGTTCCAGCAGGCGGGCATGTCATGGCGCATTTGTTGGCGACAGATCAGTATCACCCCAATGCGACGGGCTTTCGACTGGATCGGTTCCGTTCGGGGGTTGGCATTATCGATGAAGAGGCCACTGGGTCTCAGCACAATTTGCATTAATGAGGTCATCGGCATGCTGTCACAGCAAAAATATATGAGTGAGTGTTTCTGATGCGCATCCAATGCCCAATTTGTGGATCCCGGGACAGACGAGAGTTTTACTACAAAGGGGATGCCCTTGCCTTGAAACGACCCGCACCAGATGCGGGGGCTGAGGCGTGGGATGACTATGTGTATCTGCGCGACAATCCCGCCGGGTGGCACTCTGAACTGTGGCAACACGAGGCTGGTTGCGGCGCGTGGCTGGTTGTTGAACGCAACATCACCAGCCATGAAATCCGCAAGGTCACTTTGGCGGAGGACGCAACATGAGGGTTCAGGGCAAGGGATTGATAGATCGCAGTCGCCCGATTGGCTTTCGCTTTGATGGCCATCGCTATGAAGGCTTTGTGGGGGACACACTGGCGTCTGCCTTGTTAGCAAATGATGTGAAACTGGTTGGCCGATCGTTTAAGTATCACCGCCCGCGCGGCATCTATTCTGCAGGCTCGGAAGAGCCCAACGCCTTGGTCACAGTTGGGCGCGGTGCTGGAGCAGAGCCGAATATTCGCGCAACTGTGCAGGAGCTCTATTCCGGGCTAGAGGCGCGTGCGCAAAATGCATGGCCCAGCGTTGGGTTCGATTTGATGGCCATCAACGATTTGGCCGCGCCATTTTTGGGGGCTGGGTTTTACTACAAGACGTTCATGTGGCCCAAAGCGTTCTGGGAAAAGCTGTACGAACCGGTGATCCGTCATGCTGCCGGTCTTGGTGCCCTCAGCGGACAGGCGAACCCAGACAAATATGACCGCGGCTTTTTGTTCTGTGATTTGCTGATTATCGGTGCCGGGCCAACTGGGTTAATGGCGGCACTGGCCGCAGGTCGGGCCGGGGTTGATGTGATCCTTGCAGATGAAGATTGCCGAATGGGCGGACGTCTGTTGGCGGAAACGAAAGAGATTGACGGCAAACCTGGCTTTGTTTGGGTGGACGAGGTTCTTGCCGAACTGGACAGCCTGCCCAATGTGCGCCGGATGGTGCGCACAACAGTGACGGGCGCATATGACAGCGGCATGTTTGGCGCGTTAGAGCGTGTGATGCATCACACAGCGCAGCGCGATGGTGGGGCACCACTTGAAACGTTCTGGCGCATCGCAACCAAAGGGGCCGTTTTGGCGGCCGGTGCACTTGAACGCAGCATTGCGTTTCGCAACAATGACCGCCCCGGTGTCATGCAGGCCGGTGCCGTGCGGGCCTATCTTAATCGGTGGGGCGTCAGCCCGGGTAAAACAATGACAGTGTTTGCCAATAATGACGGCGCACACCAGACTGCGCGGGATCTTTTGGACGCGGGAGTGCATGTCGCTGCCGTGATCGACAGCCGCCCTGACGCACCAGACATTGAGGGTGTTCAGATGATCAAAGGCGGTCTTGTAAAGGCCGCGTCCGGTGGGAAACAACTGGAGGCGATTTCAGTTATCCACAATGGCACAACGGAGCAGATCGCGACGGATTGTCTGGCTGTATCTGGGGGGTGGAACCCGACTGTTCATTTAACCTGTCACTTGAATGGCCGTCCGCAATGGTCTGAAGATATTGCATCTTTCGTCCCAAAGATGGGCGCTGTTCCGGGGATGATCGCGGCAGGTTCGTGCAATGGCGAAATGTCCACAGCCCAGTGTCTTGCAGATGGCGTCAAAGCTGTTGAGTGTGCATTAGGGATCACAGTGAAAGTTGATGTGCCTGCGGCAGAAGACGATCCCTATCGGATGCGCCCACTTTGGGCTGTGCCGGGCAAAGGGCGCGCGTGGCTTGATTTCCAAAACGACGTCAGTGTGAAGGACATCACGCAAGCGGCGACCGAGAATTTCTCGTCTGTGGAACACATGAAGCGCTACACGACGCAAGGGATGGCAACCGATCAGGGCAAGAATTCGAACATGCAAGCCTTGGCGTTACTGGCGGATGCAACTGGACGGGGCATTCCCGAAACGGGCACCACGACGTTCCGCCCGCCTTATTCGCCGGTTGCTTTGGCGGCCTTGGGGGCTGGGGCGCAAGGCAAGGGCTTTGCGCCAGAGCGTAAAACCACATCACATGTGTTCAGCGAAAAGATGGGCGCGCCCATGATCGCTGTTGGTCTGTGGTATCGGCCTAGTTATTTCCCGAAGGCGGGCGAAAAAACATGGCGCGAAAGCTGTGATCGCGAAGTTGGCTATATCCGCCATAGCGTTGGAATTTGTGACGTATCAACCTTGGGCAAGATTGACATTCAAGGGCCCGATGCAGCAGCCCTATTGGATTTTGTCTATACCAACATGTTTTCGACGTTGAAGGTTGGGCGCGTGCGCTATGGTCTCATGCTGCGTGAAGACGGATTTGTCATGGACGACGGTACCACGGCCCGCCTGAGTGATACGCATTTCGTGATGACCACAACCACTGCAGCCGCCGGAGATGTGATGCGCCATCTGGAATTTGTAACCCAGTGTTTGCGCCCGGATTGGGATGTGCGGTTTACCTCGGTCACAGAGCAATGGGCGCAATTTGCCGTTGCAGGTCCAGAGTCGCGGGCGCTGCTGAACGGGATTTTGGATGCCCCCATTGATGCTGAAAGCGTCCCGTTTATGGCGTGCGGACCTGTCTCAATCGGCGGGGTAAAGGGGCGGCTCTTTCGTATCTCGTTCTCTGGCGAACATGCTTATGAAATCGCGGTGCCCAGCCGCTTTGGGGAAAGCCTGTTTGAGACGCTGGTCGCGCGGGCCGACGCTATGGAAGGCGGTGCCTATGGGATGGAAGCCCTGAACGTGGCGCGCGTGGAAAAAGGCTTTATCACCCATTCCGAAATCTCTGGCCGGGTGACGGCGTTCGACCTTGGCATGGAACGAATGCTGTCTGCCAAAAAGGACTGCATCGGCAAGACGTTGTCTTGGCGCGCAGGTTTAACAGATCCGGATCGCGAGCGTATGATGGGGTTCAAGGCCGTTGGTGCCGCAAAAATGCTGACCGCGGGTGCGCATCTTTATCCCGAAGACCAAGACGCGCACCGGGTTCATGATCAGGGGCATATCACGTCTGTTGCGTGGTCCCCGGATTTGGAACGCTATGTGGCGCTGGGGATGGTGCGTGGCGGCTCTGCGCGGCTTGGGGAACGATTGCGCATGGTGGACGGTGTTCGGGGCATTGAGACACATGTTGAAGTGGTCGATCCAGTCCAGTTCGACCCAGAAGGAGGGCGCGTTCGTGGTTGAGTTGATTGCTAAAAGTGCCTGCGCCGGACTGTTGCCGTTGAAAATAGGGGGTCTTTTGGCTGCCGAAAAGGATCTTGGGGTTTTGACAGCGATCATGCCCTTCATAGGCCAAGACAAAGCGGCATCTGACATGTTGAAAGCCGTACACGGGGTTACACTGCCAGAGGCCGGGCGCGTTATCGGCGATGATGATACGCGGATCATCTGGTTTGGGCGCGGGCAGGTTTTGCTGGCAGGACCGACGCCCTCAACCGATCTTGCGCAGGTGGCCGCGCTGAGTGATCAAAGTGACGCGTGGTGTTGTGTAGAGCTATCTGGGGCTGGGGCGGTGGACGTGCTGGCGCGTCTGGTGCCAATTGATTTGCGTGCGTCGGCCTTTCCAAAGGGACACACCGCGCGCAGCATGATTGGTCACATGAACGGGTCTGTGAGCTGTTTAGGGTCGGATCGGTTTTTGATGATGGTCTTTCGATCTATGGCAGGCACGCTGGTGCACGAATTGGCCGAGGCGATGGAGACAGTGGTCGCCCGAACTTAAACGCGCGTATTTTTGGTGGCCCACGGATTTTGGGGGCGCTGCCCCCTGTCCCTGACGGGACATCCCCCGGGATATTTTTGGCAAAAAGAAAAGGTCGGAACAAACAAGGTTGGAGCGGCTGTGAGAGCGCGTGGGTCTGGGAGGCGTCTCATCCATTTGGATGTGATAGGTCACCAAATGCTGATCTTGCAGTGGTGTAGCAAACTCTTGCCTTTGTGCACTCTTGCTCCTTTACCCGCGCTCGGGGTATGAGCGTTAGGACATACTGGCGCGCGCAGGGATGGCGTGCGTCCAAGAACGACAAACGAGAGGGGCATTGCCATGCGCAGAGTGGTTGTCACAGGGCTTGGGTTGGTCACGCCATTGGCGGACGGAGTCGACAAAAGCTGGGAGCGGATTCTGGATGGGCAATCGGGCGGTGGTCCGATCACGCAGTTTGATCCTGAAGGGCTGACAACAACCTATGCCTGCGAAGTGCCGCGGGGCGATGGGTCGGACGGAACGTTCAATCCGGATGCCTATATGGCGCCGAAAGAACAGCGTAAGGTGGATACCTTCATCATGTTCGGATTGGCAGCTGCCCAGCAGGCGGTTGAGGATTCCGGTTGGGCACCAGAAGACACCGAGAGCCTTGAGCGGACTGGTGTTTTGATTGGGTCTGGTATTGGTGGGCTGAATTCCATCGCGAACACGGCGGTTATGATGGAAGAAAAGGGGCCGCGCCGCGTGTCGCCGTTCTTTGTGCCCGGCGCGCTGATCAACCTGATTTCGGGTCAGGTGTCGATTAAGTATGGGTTTAAGGGACCAAACCATTCGGTGGTGACGGCCTGTTCTACTGGCGCGCATGCGATTGGCGATGCGGCGCGGTTGATCATGTTAGGGGACGCGGATGTCATGGTTGCAGGTGGCGCTGAGGCGGCGATTTGCAAGATTGGCATTGCAGGCTTCAACGCGTGCAAAGCGCTGTCGACAAAGCGCGCCGATGATCCGGCGAGGGCCTCGCGCCCCTATGATGCGGACCGTGATGGTTTCGTGATGGGCGAAGGGGCTGGAATCGTGGTTCTTGAGGATTACGAACATGCCAAGGCGCGTGGTGCGAAGATTTACTGCGAAGTGGTGGGCTATGGTCTGTCAGGCGATGCCTATCACATCACGGCCCCATCCGAGGATGGTGAAGGTGGTGAGCGGTCCATGCGGGCGGCGTTGCGTTCTGCTGGGCTGGAGCCAACAGATATCGATTATATCAACGCACATGGCACGTCGACCATGGCAGACACAATTGAATTGGGCGCGGTGGAGCGGTTGTTGGGCGATCATGCGGGCAATGTGACGATGTCTTCGACCAAATCCGCAACGGGCCATTTGCTGGGTGCGGCTGGCGCGATTGAAGCGATCTTTTCAATCCTCGCAATCCGCGATCAGGTGTGCCCACCAACGATTAACCTTGATAACCCGGCAGTCGAGACGCCCATCGACTTGGCCCCAAATGCCAAGCGTGAGCGGACCGTCAACGTTGCGTTGTCGAACTCTTTCGGGTTTGGCGGCACAAATGCCAGTGTGATTTTCGCAAAGGTATAGGCCTATGTGGCGACATATCGCGTCAAATGCGATTTCTTTTCTGATTGTCGCGCTGTTCCTGATGGGCGGTGTGGTCCTGTGGGGGCGTGGCCAATACGCGGCCGAAGGCCCCTTGGACACAGCCATGTGTTTTCAAGTCGAACGGGGCTCAAACTTTGGCCGTGTCAGCCGGGCTCTGGAGCAACAAGGGGCGATTTCAAGCGGATCAATTTTCCGCATGGGCGCCAATTATCAGGACAAGATATCGCAGCTCAAGGCAGGGTCCTTTCTGATTGATACAGGCGCATCAATGGAAGAGATCGTGGATACGATCACGCGTGGCGGGGCCAGCACATGCGGAACAGAAGTGGTGTATCGCATCGGGGTGAACCGTTTGCGCGTTCAGGTGCGCGAACTCGATCCATCAACAAATGCGTTTGTGGAACGTGCGGAATATGATGTGGGCCAAGACGACGCGCCCGAGATTTATGCCAAAGTGCGGGGGGAAGCGGACACGCGTTACCGGATTGCCCTGGCCGAAGGGGTAACAAGCTGGCAGGTTGTGGAAAGCTTGAAAGCGATGGACGTGTTAGAAGGTGACGTCGCTGAATTGCCAGCCGAAGGGGCATTGGCCCCGGACAGCTATGAAGTGCGGCCGGGCGATGACCGCGCGTCTCTACTCACCAAAATGGAAGAATCTCAGCTGCAGCGCGTCAGTTCTGTTTGGGCCAATCGGGACGATGCCGTTCCATTGGGCAGTCCGGAAGAATTGCTGACACTTGCGTCAATCATCGAAAAGGAAACGGGCCTTGCCGAAGAACGCGGCACTGTGGCGGCGGTCTTTGTGAACCGGTTGAATCGCGGTATGAAGCTGCAAACAGACCCCACGGTAATTTATGGCGTGACACAAGGGCAAGGCGTTCTTGGGCGCGGTCTGCGGCGGTCTGAACTGCGCAGGGCGACGCCGTGGAACACCTATGTTATTGACGGGTTGCCACCCACACCCATCGCCAATCCGGGGCTTGCCAGCTTGGAAGCTGCGGCCAATCCACCTGAGAGTGACTTCATTTTCTTTGTGGCAGATGGCACGGGCGGGCACGCGTTTGCAGCCACTTTGGAAGAGCACAACGCCAACGTGGCCAATTGGCGCCGGATCGAAGCCGAACGCGCCAATTCAAACAATTAGTCGCGGTGTCTGGTGAAACAAACCTCGACCGGTTGATGACATCTATGGAACCGGTTTTGGCACCTGATCTCTACGTTTTTGCGACGTGTGTTGCGCAGGATATGCCAAGCGGACTCGTCCCGCGCATGATGTTTCAAGAGGCGGAAGGCACCACGCTTATCGTGTTAAAGAGTGAGGCCGAAGCCGCTGGTCTTAAATGGGATTTTCCGTGCCGTATGATCACGTTGAACATTCATTCTGCTTTGGACGCCGTCGGTTTTTTAGCCCGCATCACAACGCATTTGGCGCGGTTGGGTATGAGCGTGAATCCGGTGTCAGCGTTCTATCATGATCATATATTTGTGCCCGAAGACCGCGCAAAAGACGCGTTGTCGGCCCTGCACGATCTGTCACATTCAGCGCCTTAGAACAACAAAGCTGCTGGGGATTGCGCGGTAAATACGCGGATGTAATCCCCGGGCGATGAGCCTGCCCAATAGACCCAAAGTTGATTGGGGTTGTCGTCATCAACCCAGACGTAATCCCCTTGTTCCAACCCGCGCAGCTCTTCACTGATGTAATTCACTTTGGTGTTTGCAAGGAAATCAGTGGCTTTCATCGTGTCGCGATAGGCGGCAATCCCCAAGACCGGTGCGTCGAACAAAACTGTGCCAATATGAACCCCTGCGAGGCTGTCAAAGAACACATAATGGCTGGCAACGGTTGTACCTGACGGGATGACGCCATTTTCGCCCCCGATATCCACGCGAATAGCGTCCGTCAGTGCGATATTCTGGTCTTCGTCAAAGGCATAAAGGTTGTCGTCGTCAAAGGTGTCAAAGCCGACGCTAAACGGAATGTCTGTTTCCAGCTTTACGAAGCCCCCATTGCCGTTCTGGCGCACGATTTGCCCATCAACAACCGTTGCCAAAGACGGCATGGCAAGCAGTACAATCGCAAATGCGGCCAATGGGATTTGAAACATGAAAATGCCTTTTTCGAATGTGGTGCAACCACTCTACGGTGTTCTGTGCGGTCCTGACTACTGTGCGCATGGGTGCTCTCACAATTGTGACGACATCCATCTTGGATTGCGCGATTGGGGGGCGGTTGTGCCAGTTCATCTGTGCATTTGCCGCGACACTTGCGCAAAACGCCGTACCGCTATTTTCGCATGGAGAGTTCATAAAAGTTAATGATACCGTACGCTTGGCAGCGTTTGTTAATAAACGATTTCTTGACAATACGCGCTGTTTAGGATATCTTTTCACACATGCTAGAAAACATGGAACCACGTTAGACCGCAGGGTCTATGACCGTCCCGTGTTTCTCGTGGAGGGGCCTTCTTGAACTCATAAGAGGCCCTTGCACATGACTATGATCACTTTGGACAAGCAGATCGAATTTGAAGAAAAACTGCTCGAAGATACGCGGGCAGCGCTGCAGTTATTGCGCGAAGAAATAGAAGAACTCCGGGAAAAACTCGGAGAAGGCGACATGTCGGAAGTTTCTGGTGCCAGCACCAATGTGAAGAAACTGAACACGCTTTATGACGCGTGTCTAGAAACGGATAACCGCCTTGGAAAATGCAAAGACCGAAAAGCTGGAATCGCCCAAAACGGAGTCGCCTTTGATTTGCACGCCGCACGGGATTCGATCGGGTGCAAGCTGGATCGCCTGCGCGAGTGCTGCGGCGCAGACATTATTTCTGGATGACCTGACCGAGGGAGAGCTGCGTGCTCTCCCTTACCTTTTCGAATTCTGGGCATACGACCATCAGCTACCACCAGAGGGGGATTGGCGCACCTGGGTGATCTTGGGCGGACGCGGTGCGGGCAAAACGCGTGCAGGTGCGGAATGGGTGCGCGCACAGGTGGAAGGGGCAAAGCCGTTTGATACCGGGCGCGCGCGCCGTGTGGCGCTTGTGGGGGAAACCTTCGATCAGGTGCGCGAAGTGATGATCTTTGGTGACAGCGGGATCTTGGCCTGCTCACCCGAGGATCGTCGCCCCACGTGGGAAGCCGGACGCAAGCGTCTTGTTTGGCCCAATGGGGCCATTGCAACTGTGCACACAGCGTACGACCCCGAAGGGTTACGGGGCCCGCAATTTGATGCGGCCTGGGTGGACGAATTGGCCAAATGGCCAAAGGCGCAGGATACGTGGGACATGCTGCAATTTGCGTTGCGCCTTGGGGATGATCCACGGGTGTGCGTGACCACCACTCCGCGTAACGTCGATGTGCTGAAACAGCTGCTGGCCAGCCCAACCACAGTTCAAACCCACGCCAAGACCGAAGCCAACCGGGCCAATCTTGCCAAATCCTTTTTGCAGGAAGTGCGCGCGCGCTATGCGGGCTCTCGATTGGCGCGGCAGGAACTGGATGGCGTTTTGTTGGCGGATGCCGAAGGCGCGTTGTGGACGTCGGAATTGATTGAATCGCGCCGGGCCAAAAAGACCCCCGATCTGGATCGCATTGTTGTGGCGGTGGATCCGTCTGTGAGTGGCGGAAAAACATCCGACGAATGCGGAATTGTCGTTGTTGGCGCTGTTATGGAAGGCCCCCCACAGGATTGGCGGGCCTATGTGCTCGCTGATTGCACGGTGTCGCAAGCCAGCCCAACGGAATGGGCAAAAGCGGCCATTCGCGCGATGGAACATTACGGGGGGGATCGTCTTGTGGCCGAAGTGAATCAAGGGGGGCAATTGGTGCAGGATATTTTACGGCAAGTGGATCCGTTGGTGCCCTACAAAGGCGTGCATGCGACACGCGGGAAAATCGCGCGCGCGGAACCCGTTGCGGCGCTGTACGAACAGGGGCGCGTGT
>CALHST010000379.1 GCA_938038825.1 uncultured Paracoccaceae bacterium
AAGTCGTCAAGCTGGCCTTGCAGGAGACGGAACTGTCACCGCGCGAGTTGGCGGTGACGTTCACAGACCAAGAACGCTACTTTGTGTCGGAATCCACAGTGTATCGCACGCTCAAGGCCCATGATCTGATCACCAGCCCTGCCTTCATCGTCCTGAAGGCGGCCGATGAGTTCCAGCACAAGACGACGGCCATCAACCAACTTTGGCAAACTGACTTCACCTATATCAAGGTTCTCGGCTGGGGTTGGTTCTATCTCAGCACGGTTCTGGATGATTACAGCCGCTATATCGTCTCTTGGAAGCTCTGCACCAACATGCGGGCTGAAGACGTGACGGACACACTGGACCTCGCATTGCAGGCGTCTGGCTGAGATCAGGTGCATGTCGTTCACAAGCCACGTCTGCTTAGTGACAACGGGTCTAGTTACGTCTCAGGCGACTTGGCCGCATGGTTGAAAGACAAAGGCATGAAGCACTCGCGGGGCGCACCGTACCATCCGCAGACCCAAGGCAAAATCGAACGATGGCACCAAACCTTGAAGAACCGCATCCTGCTGGAAAACTACTTCCTGCCGGGCGATCTTGAGGCGCAGATCGAGGCCTTCGTCGATCACTACAACCATCAGCGTTACCACGAGAGCATCAACAACGTCACACCCGCCGACGTCTACTTCGGACGGGACAAAGCCACTCTGAAACAACGCGAAAGGATCAAACGAAAGACGCTCGAAACGCGACGCTTGCATCACAAACAACGCGCCGCATAATCAAACCAACCAGATGAGCAATACTCTCTCTTAGTTTACGCAGCCATTGGTGCCAAAAACCCTGACGACGGACACTATTGGGCGTCATCCGGCCCGGCAAGGATGCGTGTGGTTTGTCGTTGTAGCTCGCCACCGCCAGTGTGCAGGCTTCCAAAAACTCCTCCCAACTAGGAAGAGACGAACTGGAACCGAATTCCTTGATGTGTTTGCGTGTAACCTTAAAAGACTTCTGCCTTGCTTGGCGGTCCATCTCGACGCCCACATAAGTGTCATATTCGCGTGAAAGAGGGTTCCAGACAGATCCATGGAACCGCTCTATCAGCCCGCGCGCCTGCGAATTCTGGGGCAGTGAGTGGTGCTTGGTGATCCCAAGCCTACCCATGAGACCGGTCATATGCGCATCAAGGCGCGCATTCTTGAACCCTGAGCCTCGGTCTACGTAGAATATCGCAGGCACGCCGTGTTGTTCACAAGACACCCGAAGCGCATCAACAACGCCTTCTGCCGTTTCTGACAATCCAATAGAAAACCCAACACAACGCCGCGTCGCAACATCGACAACCGATGTCACCTCTGGCCGGAACGGGGGTCCGTGAATTGGATGGGCAATTTCCGCATCGAATGTTTTGCCATCCGATGTGTAGACACAGGTTGGCAACAAGTCGCCCGTTGATCGCGTTACGTAGGCCATCCGGGCTTTAAGTGTTAAAGACCCTTCGCGGCCCCGGTGCCTTTCAACGTTCCCAAGCTTTGCCAATAAGCGGCGCACTTTAGTGTATGTCAACGGCGGCGTAACAACCTGTCTCAAACAACAGAGTCAAAGGTACTGCCCCCCCGCACCGACGCCATGCAGACGCCGGTTTTGCTATTAATCAAAGGGATTAGTGCGTGAAAACGTCGGGCATTTGTTACACTTAACGCACAGTGCGTTTACGCGTTACGCACCGTGTCGATCATCAGTTGCACATTTTCCGGATCCGCATCGGGCGTAATACCATGCCCCAGATTAAAGATATGCGGGCCGTTTCGAAACGCTTCAACTATCGCTTTGGCTTCCTGCACAAGCGAGTCGCCCCCCGTCACCATATGGGACGATTTGAGGTTCCCTTGGACGCAGCCATCAACCTGCAACTTTTGCGCGCCCCATTCAGCGGACACCGAATTATCCAGCGCCACGCAATCCACACCCGTGGCTTTTGCAAATCCGATATAGCCATCGCCTGCTTCACGTGGAAATCCAATCACCGGGATATGGGGATATTTGGCCTTCAGCGCTTGCGTGATCTTGCGGCACGGCTCCAGCGCAAAATCTTGGAAATCCTGACCTTTTAACGACCCGGCCCAGCTGTCAAACAGCTTCACAACTTCTGCCCCGGCATCAATCTGGCACGAAAGATAGTCAATTGTGCCTTCGGTGATGCGATCCATCAAAGAGGAAAATGCGGCGCGATTACCATCCTTGAATGCATGGGCCGGACCCTGATCCGGGGTGCCGCGACCCGCAATCATATAGGTCGCCACAGTCCAGGGCGCACCCGCAAAACCGATCAATGTGGTGTCTTCTGGCAGCTCACGAGACAGAATTTTGACTGTTTCATAAATCGGGTTCAGCGTGTCGTGAATGGCGCTCACCGGTTTCAACGCCGCTACACCGGCTTGATCGGTGATAGTGGACAGTCGTGGGCCCTCGCCCGTAACAAACCAAAGATCCGCGCCCAAGGCTTGTGGCAGAAGAAGAATATCTGCAAAAAGAATAGCCGCATCAAAGCCATAACGGCGGATGGGCTGCAATGTCACCTCTGCTGCCAAATCTGGATTGTAACACAGCGACAAAAAATCCCCGGCTTGCGCACGCGTCGCGCGATACTCTGGCAAATACCGGCCCGCTTGGCGC